>CALPOI020000001.1 GCA_943325145.2 Candidatus Planktophila lacus
CAAACAAAGTTAAAACTTTATTGTATGCTAAAAAATCTGAAGGATAATTTTTATCAAGCCACGTGCCAATCAAACTACTGACATAAATCGTAATGCCCATTTGAAGACCTAGGGAAGAATATTTCAACCAAACATTTGTTTTTTTTACCGGTATATTTTCCATAAGACAATCTAAATAAAAACACAAATGAAATCATTCTTTTAGTTAATTTACGAAATTACAACTAAAAAGAAAAGCAAGTGGATAAAAAAAGAAAACAAGCTTGTATATTTGTCCTATGATGCGCGTTGAAGATATAATGGCACCGATTGAGCAAGAAATGAAAGAATTTGAACTTCATTTCAAAAAGAATCTCGAATCTAAAGTTCCGTTACTTGATAAAATTACCCATTACATTGTAAAACGTAAGGGTAAACAAATGCGTCCAATGTTTTTGTTTTTAACTGCTAAAATGTTGGGTGAAACCAATTACCGTACCTACCAAGCGGCATCTTTGGTAGAATTACTTCATACTGCAACATTAGTTCATGACGATGTGGTGGACGATTCCAATGAACGACGTGGTTTTTTCTCTATCAATGCACTTTGGAAAAATAAAATTGCTGTTTTAGTTGGCGACTATATGTTGTCGAAAATTCTTTTGCTTTCCATAGAAAATAAAAATATTCGTGTACTAGAAATTGTTGCCCGTGCAGTTCGTGAAATGAGTGAAGGGGAACTTTTACAGATTGAAAAAGCTCGCAAACTTGACATCACAGAAGAAGTTTATTTTGAGGTAATTAGAAAGAAAACAGCTTCCTTAATTGCTACGGTATGTGAAGCCGCTAGCGCATCCGTAGACAGAGAAGATCAAGCTGAAAACATGCAGAAATTTGGAGAACTGGTTGGACTAGCATTCCAAATAAAAGACGATTTATTTGATTACGGAGGCGGAGGTGATATTGGTAAACCTACTGGACTTGATATTCGAGAAAGAAAATTAACACTTCCTTTAATTTACACACTAAAAAATGTAGATCTTTCTACACGTAAAGAATTGATTTACATTATCAAGAACAAAAATGAAAATTCAAAATATGTTCAAAAAGCTATTTCAATTATACAATCGACTGGAGGACTAACGTATGCACAAAACAAAATGTATGCGCTTCGAGACGAAGCTCTTTTATTGTTAGAAGACATTCCTACTTCTGAAGCTAAAACAGCATTGATTGGATTGGTTAATTATACCATTGAACGTATAAAATAAGATTACTTCATGAAAAAAATATTCTATTTTATTGGGCTACTCTTCATTGTTTCTTGTTCAAGAAATAAAGAAACTACACTAAAAGAAAAACCAAAGAAAACAGAAAGTCTGGTTGAAATTTCAGATGGGATGTACACGGAATATTACCCTGGTAGGACTCAAATTAAATTTCAAGGCGGTCAAGATGAACACCATCAACGACAAGGAAAATGGACGTTTTTTAATACTGATGGAACAGAAATGAGTATCACTTTCTACGAACATGGATTAAAACATGGACATTCTATCGTAAAATATCCTACAGGAGAGGTTTATTATTATGGTGAATACGAGAACGATAAACAAATTGGTGTTTGGAAAACATTTGATAAAAAAGGCAATTTGGTTTCAGAAAAAAACTATGATGCTCTTTAATCGTGTCTAGAATTCCACCACATATCATTGACGAAATCATGCAAACTTCTCGCATTGAAGAAGTGATTGGTGAATTTGTGAATTTAAAACGTGCTGGTTCAAACTTAAAAGGATTAAGTCCGTTTACGGATGAAAAAACTCCTTCCTTTGTTGTATCACCTGCAAAACAAATCTTTAAATGCTTTTCAACAGGCAAAGGTGGTTCAGTCGTGACCTTCTTAATGGAAAAAGAACATTATTCGTATCCAGAAGCACTTAAATGGTTAGCGAATAAATACAATATCATTCTTCCGGAAGAAAAGGAACCAACTGCAGAAGAACTCGCTTCCATCACTGAACGAGAAAGCTTACATATCATTAATGAGTTTGCGAAGAATCATTTTTTAACCCAACTTCATGAAAATGAAGAGGGAAAAGCCATCGGACTAAGTTACTTTATTGAACGAGGGTTTAGACTCGATATCATTGAAAAATTTCAGCTTGGATACTGCTTAGACAAAGGAAATGATTTTACGGAAACAGCCCTAAAAAAAGGATTTAAACTCGATTATTTAGAAAAAGTTGGGTTGGTAAAATCTAAAGAAAACCGACATTTTGACTTTTTTAGAGGGCGTGTAATTTTCCCCATCCATTCAGTAACAGGAAGAACTCTTGGTTTTGGTGGTCGAACACTCTTAGCAGACAAAAAAATAGCTAAATACTTTAATTCTCCCGAAAGTATTATCTACAATAAAAGTGAGATTTTATATGGTTTGTACTTTGCGAAAGGAGACATCGTAAAATACGATAATTGTTACTTAGTAGAGGGTTATACCGATGTGATCAGTATGCATCAGGCTGGTATTACCAACGTAGTATCCTCTTCAGGGACATCATTGACGCAAGGACAAATCAAACTTATCAGAAGGTATTCACAAAATGTAACCATTCTTTACGATGGAGATGCTGCTGGAATAAAGGCCTCTTTCAGAGGTATCGATTTATTATTATCTGAAGGACTCAATGTAAGAGTTGTTTTATTTCCTGACGGAGATGATCCAGATTCGTATTCAAAAAAAGTAGCACAAGAAGAATTATTACATTATATAACTACAAATAAAAAGGACTTCGTTACCTTCAAAGCTGAGGTTTTATTGAATGAAAATCAAGCAAATGATCCGATACAGCGTGCTAAATTAATACACGAAATTGTACAGTCTATCTCCTTGATTCCTGATTCAATTAGTCGATCTGTTTACACGAAAGATATTTCAGCTAAATTTGATATTGATGAATCCATCATTCAACAAGAATTAGCGAAACTTCGAAAAAATAATCTTGCCAAATCATCAGCGGCACCAAGTGAGGTACCTTCAGAAAATGCTTTTCTCCCTCCTGTAGTTACCGAAACACCAACACAAATTACTACTACTTCGACCAAAAAAGTCGATAAAATCAATCATACCGAAGAAGACTTGCTTCGAATTTTAATAAAATATGGACCATTTGCGGTTGAGATTGAACAACAAGATGAACATGGAAAAGACGTACTTGCTGAAGTTTCTGTCGCTGAATTAATTTGTCATGAATTACATCGGGATGAATTAACATTTAACCATCCTGTTTACAACCGAATTTACCAACAAATAAGTGAAGGACTTACGCAGCAAATACTATACAAATCAAGTTACTTTATGCGTTCAGAGGATCAGGAAATTGTGAAAATTGTTTCTGAATTTGAATCTGAAAACTACGAATTAAGTCATAATTGGCTAACTTTGAAGAACATCGAAACGAACTACGAAATCGATAAATTAAAAAGTGCTGTAATGACCTCTATTTACACGTTCAAAACAGACAAATTACAACAACGCATTGATGAGATTAGAGTAGCATTAGCTTCAATTTCAGAAGATGAAATCACTACAATAGAAGATTTATTAATCGAACAGATCACCCTTGAAAAAGTTAAAATAGCATTTGCAGAAAAGTTAGGCAGAATAATATTACGATAACCATGAGTGAAACACTATTTGAATTAGGTCCTTACAAAGTTTGTTTATGGAATTTATTGGCGCTTTCGTTCATCTACGGAATCGCATTTATATTTCGGAGAATCCTACATGAAGTTCTAAAAAAATATTTAGTTGGCGCCAACTTTAAATTTGAAGGAAGAAAAACTGCATGGTTGCGATTAGTAAGTCAAGGCGTATATTTTTTAGCGGGGTATATTTCCATTCTTAGTTTTAAGATTAACAATAACAATGTTTCCTTTAAAGAATTTCTATCGTATCGTATCATAGAATCAAGGCAAGTCAATATTTCATTCTTGCAAATTATTATTGTCATAGGTATTTTCTTCGGTGCTCGAATGGGAGTGAATTTTGTAAAATTATACTTCAACAAGAAATTCCGACAAAAAGCAAATCACAATACAAGCACAGAATACATTTATGTACAACTTAGTAAATACGTTATCTATGTATTTTCTATTTTTTTCAGTTTAAAAGTATTAGAAATAGATTTTACCATCTTATTGACTGGTTCTGCTGCTCTTTTGGTTGGATTAGGATTGGGACTACAAGATGTGTTTAGAGATATGTTTTCTGGGTTAGTTTTACTTTTTGAAGGCACCATCAAAATTGGCGACATCATTGAACTAAGAGATTCAAAGTTTAAAGAACCAGTTTTTGCAAAAATTTTAAAAATCAATGTGAGAACAACTCAAATTGAAACAAGAGATGGAAATGTATTCATCATTCCCAATGCAAAACTGACGCAAGAATACGTTGAAAACTGGAGCCATGGCAACGAATTAACACGATCACTCATTCTATTAACCGTTGCTTATGGTACAGATACCGAACTAGTGTCCACTTTACTTCGACAAGCGGCATTAAGTCATCCTAAAGTGAAAAAAAATCAACCGATACAAGTGCGTCTTCGAAACTTTGGTGACAATGGACTCGAAATGGAATTATTATTTTGGACCGATAATAGTTGGGACATCAGCAACTACAAATCAGACATTCGAATGGAAATCAATCGTTTATTTAAACAATATGCAATTGTAATACCTTACCCACAACGTCATATTATCATCGATGAAAGCCACAAACAAACCAATGAGCTTTAAACTTTTATTTTTAGTTATTTGTGTCTCAATTTCCTATTTGACGGTCAACGCACAATCGTACGATGTTGATTTACTTCGTAAAATCAACCACAGTTATTCAGAACCAACAGGAAATGTAATGTGGGTAATTTCAGAAAGTATTACTCCAGTTGCAATTGCTACACCATTGAGTGTTTTTGCCCTTGCTTGGATAAAAAAAGACCGTAAAATAGCACTCAAAGGATTAGAAATTGCGAGCGCAGAAATCATTTCTTCACTAATAACCTCCCCACTAAAACTAGGTTTAAAAAGGGAACGTCCTTTTGTAACGCATAGCGACATAAATAAATATTCTACTGGAGGCTCTTACTCATTTCCATCAGGTCATACAAGCATGGCCTTTGCAACAGCTACTTCACTTTCATTAGTTTGCCCTAAATGGTATGTCATCGTTCCTAGTTTTACCTATGCTTCATTGATGGGGTATTCAAGAATGTACCTTGGTGTTCATTATCCAAGTGATGTACTGATTGGAGCAATTATCGGTTCAGGATCTGCCTATCTCAGTCATTATCTATTCAAAAAAATCTCTGAGAATAAAAAAAATACTTCTACAGCAAATCTTTTCTAAAAGATAAACTGATTAAGACAGTTTATCTGCTAAGATGCGCATTTCGATGGTCGGGGAAATTTTTTCGTATACAATGTTGTACACTGCTTCAATAATAGGCATTTCTACTTGAAACTTTTTATTGATTTCCATCAAACATTTCACTGCATAATATCCTTCAGCAACCATTTCCATTTCTAATTGGGCACTTTTTACAGAATAACCTTTCCCAATCATGAATCCAAAAGTTCGGTTCCGAGAAAATTTTGAATAGGCAGTCACCAATAAATCTCCTAAATACGCTGAAGACTTAACATCTCTGTGAATCGGACTTACAACATCTATAAAGTTTTCAATTTCTTGAATCGCATTGGAAATTAACACCGATTGAAAGTTATCTCCATAACCTAAACCAGAGCAAATACCAGAAGCAACTGCATATACATTTTTGAGTACCGCAGAAAATTCAGTCCCAAATAAATCGTCCGAAATCGTTGTTTTGATGTATCTGCATGCAAGTGATCGGGCCATTATTGTTGCAATGCTATCGTCTTGACACGCAATTGTTAAATAGGATAAACGTTCTAACGCAACTTCTTCCGCATGACAAGGTCCGCAGATGATTCCTATTTTATGGTAAGGTACTCCAAACGTTTTGTGGATAAAACGAGCAGGAATTGCATTGTATTCAGGGATGATTCCTTTTACAGCTGAAAAAACAACTTTTCCTTCGAACATATCCTTCGTTACATTTTCGAATAACTTAGTTAAAAATGCAGAAGGTGTGGCAATGATAATGTAATTGGCTGCCTCTAAAATTTCATTTAAATCGTTCGAAATATGTAATTTGTCGGTATTAAATTCAACAGATTGCAAATATTTAGGATTGTGCTTGAAATTTTTGATATGGTTCACATGTTCTTCTGAACGCACCCACCAGTGTACTGTATCTAAATTGTTACATAGAATTTTCACGATGGCAGTTGCCCAACTACCTCCGCCAATAACAGCTATTTTTTTATCTTTCACCATATATGAGATTACAAAAGTAAACTTAATTTAAAATTATACGGCAAAAACAACAACTTTAATCAGTTTTTTGCACTTTTGTAGTATAGCGCTTTTTCAACATTAACACTCTAAATTTATGATTAATAACTTGAAAATTAAAAACTTAGAAGAATATCATTCCGCTTATCACCAAAGTATTACTGACCCGTCAGAATTTTGGGGAACCATTGCATCTGAGTTTTATTGGCGAAAAAAATGGAGTAAAGTACTAGATTGGGAATTCGCTACTCCACGTGTGGAATGGTTTGTTGGTGCAACCTTAAACATTACCGAAAACATTTTTGAAAGAAATTTTCCAGATAAAAAAGATTCCGTTGCATTACTTTGGGAGCCAAACTCTGACTCCGATCAACCATTGAGTATTACTTATTTTGAATTGTACGAAAGAGTGAACCAATGTGCAAATGCATTAAAATCATTGGGGGTTAAAAAGGGAGATCGCGTATGTATTTATCTTCCAATGGTTCCTGAATTAGCCATCAGCGTTTTGGCTTGTGCACGCATTGGAGCGATTCATTCTGTAGTTTTTGCTGGCTTTTCAGCAAGTTCACTTTCAGATCGCCTCAACGATGCAGAAGCATCATTGGTCATCACTTCCGATGGATTAAATCGCGGAGCTAAAACTATGGCTCTAAAGGATGTTGTAGATGAAGCATTGTTAACTGCGCCTTCTGTTGAAAAAACATTGGTAGTAAATGTATTGAATACTCCGATTGAAATGGTAGCAGGACGAGATGTAAGATGGGATGAACTTGTACCTCTCCAGTCAAAAGAATGTACTGCAACTCCGATGTCGAGTGAAGATCCTTTATTTATTCTTTATACCTCTGGGTCTACAGGCAAACCAAAAGGTGTGGTACATACTTGTGGTGGATACATGGTTTACACTGCGTATACGTTTTTAAATGTGTACCAATACGAACCAAGGGATGTCCATTGGTGTACCGCAGATATCGGTTGGATCACTGGACATTCTTACATTTTATACGGACCTTTGCTTTGTGGAGCGACTACACTTATGTTTGAAGGTATTCCAACTTTTCCACATCCTGGAAGATTTTGGGAGATTGTCGAAAAATATAAAGTATCTCAATTCTTAACTGCTCCAACCGCAATTCGCTCGTTGATGGCTTTTGGAGAAGCACCTATTGAAAAATATGATTTAAGCTCGTTAAAGATATTGGGAACAGTAGGTGAACCTATCAATGAAGAAGCATGGCACTGGTACCATACGCATGTAGGCAAAGAAAAATGTCCTGTAGTAGACAATTGGTGGCAAACAGAAACAGGAGGAATCATGATTTCGGGTATTGGTTCTATTTCTCCTCAAAAACCAACCTATGCAGGTTATCCTTTACCTGGAATACAACCCGTATTACTGACCGAAAAAGGAGAAGAGATCACTGCGAATGAAGTCGAAGGATATCTTTGTATAAAACATCCTTGGCCTTCCATCATACGAACTACGTTTAGAAACCATGCAAGATGTAAAGAAGCTTATTTTTCAATGTATGAAAACTACTATTTTACAGGAGATGGTGCTAAAAGAGACGAAAATGGTATGTACAGAATCATTGGAAGAATTGACGATGTTATTAACGTTTCAGGTCACCGATTTGGAACTGCTGAAATCGAGAATGCCATTAATGAAGATCCTTTTGTAATTGAATCAGCGGTTGTTGGTTATCCACATCCGGTAAAAGGGCAATCGATTTATGCATTTGTAGTTTTGGAACACGACTCAATAGATACTACCTCAATCAATCAATCCATCGTTGCAACTGTAACTTCACTAATTGGTAAAATTGCGCTTCCTGAAAAAATTCAAGTTGTAAGTGGATTACCAAAAACACGTTCTGGAAAGATTATGCGTAGAATCTTACGGAAAATCGCAGAAAATGAATTAGAAAACTTAGGTGATACTTCTACATTGTTAGATCCTACAGTGGTGAGTGAAATAATTGCGAATCGGTTGTAGTTCCTTTTCAAAAAAAAACTGTTGCAAAAGCGCTCAATGAGCTTTTGCAACAGTTATAAATAAGATCAATGTTCCGTAAGTGGCTTACTTCTTTCTAAAGAATATCCTGATAGGAATACCCATAAAATTATAATTCTCACGAATTTTGTTTTCCAAGAATCTTTTGTAACTATCTGGAATATATTGTGGTAAATTACAAAAAAATGCAAATGCCGGTGCATGCGTAGGTAATTGTGTTACAAACTTAATGTTCACATATTTACCTTTTACAGATGGTGGTGGTGTTGCCTCAATGATCGGTAACAATAAATCATTTAACTCAGAAGTAGGAATACGAGTAATTCTATTTTTATAAACCTCCATTGCTGTTTCTAACGCTTTGTGAACCCTCTGTTTGGTAATCGTAGAGGTGAACACAATTGGAACATCATTGTAAGGAGCTAATTGTTCGCGTAGTTTATCTTCGTATAATTTCATCGTCATTGTGTCTTTTTCGACCAAATCCCATTTATTCACAAGCACAACTACCCCTTTATGATTTTTTTCAATCATGTAATAGATATTCAAATCTTGTTTTTGAATACCTTCAGTTGCATCAATCATTAATACGGAAACATCAGAATTCTCAATAGTACGCACTGAACGTAGTGTAGAATAAAACTCAATGTCTTCAGTAACTTTTGCTCTTTTTCGAATTCCTGCTGTATCTACTAAAATAAAGTCAAATCCAAATGCCTTGTAACGCGTATTGATAGCATCTCTTGTTGTTCCTGAGATATCTGTTACAATATTGCGGTCTTCTCCAGTAATCGCATTTACAAAAGAGGATTTACCCACGTTTGGTTTACCAACAATCGCAATTTTAGGAATATTCGACTCGTCTTCCAAAACTACATTTTTATCAAATGCATTGGCGATGTCATCCAATAACTCTCCTGTCCCTCCCCCATTTGTAGCAGAAACATCGTATACATCTCCTAAACCAAAAGACCAAAATTCTGAAGACAATCCATAACGCTGTGTGTTGTCCACTTTATTCGCAACAATAAAAACCTTCTTTTTACATTTACGGAGCATTTGCGCTACCGTTTCGTCTAAATCAACAATTCCTGTAGTCACATCCACCATAAAAATGATCACGTTTGCTTCATCAATGGCCAATTTAACTTGTTTACGAATTTCTTCTTCAAAAATATCGTCAGAACCATGTACATACCCACCAGTATCAATCACTGAAAAAGGAACACCATTCCATTCACCACGACCATAATGACGGTCACGTGTCACCCCACTCACCTCTTTTACAATGGCTTGATTGGATTCTGTTAAACGATTAAATAATGTTGACTTCCCTACATTTGGTCGACCAACAATTGCTATAATATTACTCATTCTTAATATCCGTATTTTTTTAATTTATGTTCAGAAGCTCTCCAATCTTTGTCCACTTTTACAAAAGTTTCCAAAAAGACTTTTTTTCCTACAAAAGCTTCTATGTCTTTTCTTGCCTCACGTCCGATTAATTTCAACATCGAACCTCCTTTTCCAATAATAATTCCTTTTTGAGAATCACGTTCAACAATTATGATTGCTCTAATTCGAATTAAATTTTCTTCAACGATGTACTCTTCCACTTCCACCTGGCATGAATAAGGTACTTCTTTCTCACATCTTAAGAAGATTTTTTCACGCACCATTTCTGCAACGAAGAAACGCATTGGACGGTCAGACATATCTTCTTTGTCGAAATAAGGTGGGTTTTCAGGCAATAATTCTAGGATACGTTGCCATACCCAATCTTTTCCAAAACCATGAAGCGCTGAAACTGCAATCACTTCAGCATTTGGTAATTTTTCTTTCCAGTACTGAATACGCGCTTCCACTTGTTGTTGTGAACCTAAATCAACTTTGTTCACTAAACAAATTACTGGTATGTTTAATTTTTTTACACGCTCCAGAGTAGCAACGTGATTCATTTCACTTTCGTAAATATCTGTAATGAATAATAAAATATCTGCGTCTTTAAATGATGATTCTACATAACTCATCATTGCCTCGTGCAACTTATACGCTGCATTTACTACACCAGGAGTGTCAGAATAGACAACTTGATAGTCATCTCCATTCACAATTCCATGAATTCTGTGACGTGTCGTCTGTGCTTTAGAAGTTACAATCGATAATTTTTCACCCACCATCTGGTTCATTAGCGTAGACTTACCAACGTTTGGGCTACCGACAATGT
The DNA here is from genome assembly GCA_943325145.2 of Candidatus Planktophila lacus. Lineage (GTDB taxonomy): Bacteria > Bacteroidota > Bacteroidia > Flavobacteriales_D > Crocinitomicaceae > CANHVK01. Next base: position 10,663 of record CALPOI020000001.1, read on the forward strand.
TAACAAATCCTGCTCTGTGCGACATTATTTTTAATTTTTTGTTAAATTTATTTGGAATACAAAGAAAGTAATTATATCTTTGCAGTGCAATTAAAATTTAATGTTTAATTGAATAGAGTGCGGGGTGGAGCAGTTGGTAGCTCGTCGGGCTCATAACCCGAAGGTCGTCCGTTCGAGTCGGGCCCCCGCTACCAAGGTAAAGGAATCTAGAAATAGGTTCCTTTTTTGTTTTTAAGATGTTTGTAACTTACGTTTTATATTCGGAAAAATTCAATCAGTTGTATATTGGTTATACTTCAGATTTAATGAATCGTTTTCATTCTCACAACTCTTTTGCCACTAAAGGACACACAATTAAATACAGACCATGGATTGTTGCTTATGTAGAATTTCATGAAACAAAAAATCAAGCTTTAACAAGAGAAAAACAACTCAAATCTTCAAGAGGTAGAAATTTCTGCAGGGAACAGATTCTCGGGCTCATATCCGTCAGGTGACGGACGTCCGTTCGAGTCGGACCCCCGCTACCAAGGTAAAGGAACCTAGAAATAGGTTCCTTTTTTGTTTTTAAGATGTTTGTAACTTACGTTTTATATTCGGAAAAATTCAATCAGTTGTATATTGGTTATACTTCAGATTTAATGAATCGTTTTCATTCTCACAAATCTTTTGCCACTAAAGGACACACAATTAAATACAGACCATGGATTGTTGCTTATGTAGAATTTCATGAAACAAAAAATCAAGCTTTAACAAGAGAAAAACAACTCAAATCTTCAAGAGGTAGAAAGTTCTGCAGGGAACAGATTCTCGGGCTCATATCCGTCAGGTGACGGACGTCCGTTCGAGTCGGGCCCCCGCTACCAAGGTAAAGGAATCTAAAAATAGATTCCTTTTTTTTGTTTTATTGAATTAAAAATTTACAATTATTTACTTCCCATAATACAAAAAAATTGAAGTTGTGGGAAGTAAATAATTATTTTTAATTTGGCTAAAAAGGTATTTTAGACCTGCTATAAGCATCTAGAAATAGTGCCCTTTTTTGTTTTTTAGATGTTTGTAACTTACGTTTTATATTCGGAAAATAGATTAATAATCTTGAATTGAATTAAATCAAACTTTTTTCGCTTTGTTTCTCGTTTTTTAATTTTATCCGAAAAGGGAAAAGAATATTTATTACTAATAAATCGTGTATTAGATAGCATTTACTTATGCCTAAACCAACAATCCTCGCGATCGTTTTCATAACCTTTAAAAATGGTATTGACAGGTGCGCCATGCATCAATTGATCATTAAATTGCGTTCTTACTAAATAATTAAAAGCGCCCATATCTCCTGTATAAGCTGTTTTATTATCGATGTTCGCATATTGGTGAATGGCACATAACTTTTCAATAAATTGAAATAATAACGGAGCATGACCACCGATAATTCCACAATTTAATAGTGTATGATCCGCAAACTTGGTTTCGTAATCAGCAAAATCGGATATTTTTTCACGTAAATGGCTAGAGTGAGCTTGCATCCAAGAATCGTTTAGTTTTTTTGGCTCGTCACCACAAAAAATAGTTGTAGGATTTTCTAAAAAATAAGAATCGATAAACGGATTTTTTACCAAGGTAACATCCGACACATCGGTGATAAAAATATGTTTGAACAGATGTCGGTATTGCTCTAAAAACGCTTTGTACACGAAATAGCGATAGACATTAGGATTAAATCTTGGGTTGTACGCTATTTTTACAAATGAAATAGAATCATTGGTGTAGGTATCACATGTTTCTTGACTGAAGTTATTTTGAAAAATTATACCCTGGAGATTTCTTTGAGAGATAGATTCTGCCCACTCTTGAACCAATTGATACTTATCATCTTCAAGTGTTGTATTCCGATTGACATCATATACGCTCGTGATGTGACAAGCTAAGATAATAGTGCTGTTTTCAGAAAAACGTGTTGTATCAATTACCATTTTTCAAGCTTGGGTCAAATTTGCTTTTTTGATGGTTGCACAGATACTGTTCGGGATATTTCGATGGTAAACATAAGTTCTTAGATTTACTTTTTTTACCCGAAATTGCTTCGCTGCCTTTTCGTAAAAATCTGCATCTGCAGCAAAGCCACTGATAAAATTAATGCTGTTAAATACTTTTTTTCTTCCAAACAATGTTCCAAAAAGAATGGTTTCATCGAGGTGGATGAGTTTTGTTAAATCGTTTTTATCAGGCACAAAATAATCATCAATAGTATCCGTAATTGTTTCGGTGGTAGAACAGATGAGATCCAAATTCTTCACTGCTTGTAAACAAGCACTTAAATGATTTGATTTGTATACATCGTCTCCGTCTAGAATTGTGATGTATTTACCGATACTGTTCAATACCCCTCGATTAATGGATTCAGATTGACCGCGATTACTATGTCGGATATATACAATTTTGGCTTCGTGTTTCTCAATGTAGTCCAATAGCTCTTTCCGATCTTTATCATTACTTCCATCGTCAATAATTATTAACTCAAAATCCTGGAAATCCTGGCTTAAGACGGAATCTATTGCTCTTTTAATTAAAAAGAAAGTGGTATTGTAGACAGCCATTAATACCGAAATTTTTACTTCTTTTAGCATGTTGTTTGATACTTCAGTGAATACTCAAACTAGATTGATAGTAAAACGGTTTAATGTTTATATTCTTTCTAATTTCATTAGTCAGTGTTAAAATACACAATTTTAATGTTTGAATAGTCAAATCAATGTTAAAATTATGCTAATTACCGAACTATTACTTTTTTACTTCAATAACTATTTAATTGTGTGTGAATTATAGTAGTTTTCAACTATTTTTAGTCTTTTGTACTTTACTTTTGGCATGTAGAATTAGTATCTGCACTTTATTTAACCCGTACGCCTAAAAGTTAGCGGAAACAATTTAAACTTGTTTTTTTCTAAAAAAATAGGCTGTCCTTTAGAGACAGCCTATTATAAAACTTAATTTATTAGACTTAGTCTTTTACCTTTCTTGCTCTAAAACTTCCAGAAAAAGTGTATTGTTTGTTATTATTAAACGAAGAAACTTTCCCTGTAAAAGCACCTTTGATTGCGCTTGTTGCAGAATAAACATCGGATTTCGTTATAGAAAGTGTACAGTTATCTCCTGATTGAATACAAGTAAACATTTCTGAATTTTTACTCGTCTTAAGCATAACATATTTATCTGGTTCTCCAGCAGTTAGGTCAACTAAAGGAAAAGTAGTGTTTCCAATTGCGAACGAAGATTTAGAAGCACCTGTTTTATCCATAAAATAAATCGTTAATGTATCATCTTTCGCTGCGTTGATTCCACTCAACAACATTCCTGTTGTATCTTGAAATGTTTTACATAAAGCACCTAAATTAAAGCCATCCAACAATCCTTGCTCATTAAACGTTTTATCTTTAAAGGTATAAGTCGCCCCATTAAAGATTGCTGAAAATTGAAAATCGGTATCTTCTACCACTGGTGTAGGTGTAGGTGTAACTGTTTCTTTTTTACAAGCAGTTAATGTTGCTAATGACAATACACAAAGAACTAAAATTGATTTGATTAAATTGTTTTTTTTCATTTTAATTGTTTTTGGGTTAAAATGCAAACCGTACTTTACGGATTACAAAAATTACTATAAAAATAATGTAATAATTTATAAATCAAGGCTACTTACACTAAAATAACCTTAATTTATTGTTTAAATAATGATTACTACTTCACTATTCTTAATGTCGTTGTTTCACCAAACTAGATTGAAGTAAAACGGCTTACTGTCAAAAAAAACGCCCCAAATTACTTTGAAGCGTTTTTCAATTACTATTTAAAGCTTATTCAAGTACAATTTTCTTTGAATCAATTGATGTTCCTTTTCCATCAATGATGTGAAGTACGTACACTCCTTTTGCTCCTAATGCTTTTAAATTGATTTCTGTTTTGGCAGCACTAACCAATTCATTGTAAACGGTTTTACCTGATATGTCAATCATTTCATAACGGTAGCCGTTCAATGCTTGTACATCCGAAGCATCGATGAGTAATAGGTCTGAAGTTGGGTTTGGATAAACAGATACGCTTGTAAACTGGGTTGCTTTAATTCCGGTAGTTAACTGAAATTTAATTTTTAAAATTCCAACCGTATCGTTGATTGTATTGGTTATTGTAACTGTATCGTAACTTGTACATTTTGTTCCGATGGAATCCACTACAATGGTTTGTAATTTAGCTGAACCACTACATCCTTGTGTTGATGTGTAATTGTAATAAATTGTCTTTTTTCCCAAGCCAATATTGGAAGGGCTAAAACTTGTTCCTGTTACTCCTTCTCCTTTGAATGTTCCACCAGCTGGAGTTGCGCTTAGTTTTATTGTTCCATTGTTATGAAGAATAAACTGCGGAATTGGCGTAATAACTACTTTCGGATTTGGATACACGTTGACATCGTAAGATGTATACATAGTACAACCAAATGAATTGAATACGTTCACATAATACGTGCCTGTTTGTGTTACTTTAATGGAAGGTAATAAACTGCCTGAATTCCATTTGTAAGTTGTACCACCACTTGCTACTAAATTTACAGCACCCCCTTCACAAAAAGCTGTTGGACCATCTGGTGTAATTTTTGCAATTGGGTTTGGGTTTACTGTGACAGGAACAGAATTACTTGTTGCACTACAAGCACCGTCTTTTACTTTCACTGTGTAAAATCCATTAGTAGAAGCTTGGTATACACTTTGTGTAGCACCAGCAATTAATTGGCTGTTATTGAACCATTCGTATGAATAATTAGCTCCTTCAGATGCTTGTAAGTTTACAAAACCTCCTTGGCAAAATGTAGTATTTCCTTGAGGGTTGATGATTGATGTTGGTGAGACACAAAGAGGAGTTCCAGTATACAATGTTTTTACTTCCTGTTCTGTTAAAGCTCTGTTGTAGATAGCGATATCATCGATATTTCCAATAAACCATTGTGGATCATTGTTAACCCATTGTCCACCTATTCTTAATGATACCCCATTTGTTTGTGTACAAAATGAGAACCCACTGCCATTTAATGATTTACTAAATATACCATCAATATAAACATTACAATCACTATTATTATTAATAACGTAAGTAAAGTTATGCCAATTATTATTTAAAATTGAGGTGGTGTCATAAACCTGCTGAGATCCTGAACAATTATTTTTTGAATAATAAAATGTATTTATTGTAGTATTACTGATGCTCTTAATTGACCCTTGAAAAACGGTGTTAAAAGGATAAACTGGTTGATTTTGTGTAATAAAAGAACCCCATTTATTACTATTATCAGTTAAATAAATCCAACAACTAATTGTTAATTCATTACTGCCATTAATTAACTTTGAAGCTGTAATATTTTGTTTATTCCCATTAAAGCTATACGCCCTATTTGCTTTACCATTTCTATCAGTTGTCAAAGTAGCTCCGTTAACAATACCATGATTCCCATTACCACTCTCATCATTCGCATTTCCATTGAAAGGCCACCATCCCACGAGACCATCTTTTGGTACATGCGAGGGAATGTTTTGTGCGAACACATTTGATGCAAATACTATCGCAAAAATCAACTTTAAATAATTTTTTTTCATACAAATAAGTTTTAAAAGCTATGGCTCCAAACATAGCACAACATAAATAAAAAAGCGTGGAACAATTGCGTTACTAGTAACTGAGGGGGTCGAATCCCTGTACAACAAAGTAAAGCAACGCCCACGCCTATGGCATGAGCGTAATACTTTCACTTCCCTGTTGTACTTGAATTTTCGACCTTTCAGCTACAGGTTGTTAAGCAAACGCTATTTTTTAAATTTCAAATTTCTCTCGTTTGAGAATAGTACAAATATATAAAAATTCTACTAAATTTCTTTATTCTCCATCCAAATAGAATGGTTGTAAGCTAAACCTAATTGGAGTATCGATTTAGTATTTACAACTACTTTGGAAATCGTGGAAATAGCGTTAAATGTTGGAGGCGCCAAACCAAAGCGTTCGCACATGGCTGTGTAATATTCTTTTCGCGTTGGATGGTCAGAAGCACAGCCGTTGTAAATTTCACCCCATTTGTTCTGGGTAATTATAGCGTCAATCAATTGAATGCAATCGTTTAAATGAATCAAATTAACAGGAGCACTCGGATTGGGCACATCTGTTTTTCCTGCTAAAAAACGAGCAGGATTTCGATTCGGTCCCATGAGCCCCGCAAAGCGTACAATCGTTAAACGTTCTTTTAGTATTGCATCTAAACGTTCCTCCGTTAAAGCAAAAAGGTTTTCCTTTAAGTAGAATGTGCGTGAAAATTCGTCTTCATTGGTTGTTAACGCATCATCCGGATAAATGCCTGTTGTACTTACAAATATAACTTTAGTAGCACTCGGAATGGCTGTTGCAATGGAGCAACACACCTCCGCATACCGATTGTTTTCTCTTAACTTCCCTGGAGGGATGTTAATAATTACCAACTCACAAGCTTCAAAAAAACTAGACGGAATTGATACGTCTGTTGAGGTATCCCAACAAATCACCTCCCACCCCTTTGCTGAAAGTTGTTGTTGCTTTTCCAATGAGCGAGTGGTACCACTAATTTCAAACCCTTTCGAAGCTAAAAAATTGGCAAGGGGAATTCCCAACCAACCTAATCCAACCAAAGCACATTTCATTTTTTAGTAGGCAACAATTGTTTGTAATGCTCGTACAATTTCATTTGAGAACGTACTGGTTCTTGATCGTCTAATTCTTTGTATTTATTGGCCAACTTTTTAGTAATAATACGTGATTTCGTAGTATCCGACCATTGTGTATCAAAAATCACCTGGATTTCTTTCTGTAACCTCGGTTCTAAAATTGGTGTTCCTACTTCAATTCGTTTGTCTAAGTTTCGTTCCATTAAATCTGCAGAAGTAATGTAATACAAAGGAGCACCATTGTTCTCGAAAATAAAAAATCGTGCGTGTTCGAGAAAACGGTCCACGATACTTACCACCTCAATGTTCTCACTTACCCCCTTCACACCTGGAACCAAAGAACATACTCCACGAACAATCATATGAATCTTCACCCCTGCACAACTGGCTTGATAGAACTTTTCAATCATTTTACTGTCAACCAAGTTGTTGATTTTTAGTGAGATTTTCGCAGGAAGTCCTTTTTTAGCGTTTTTGATTTCCTCTTGAATTAATTCCGATAATTTTCTACGATTGTTAAACGGTGAAACCAATAAATTTCGATAAACCCCACGTTCAATGTTGTTTTCCATCAATTTAAACACCTTCCGAACCTCATTACAAATGATGGGATTCGACGTAAATAAACCTAAATCAGAATATATTTTAGCAGAACGTTCGTTGAAATTTCCAGTACCTAAAAAACTAACAATTTGCTCTTTTCCTTTGACTACACGGGTGATTTTTAACAATTTGGAATGCACTTTTAACCCATTGATGCCAAAGATAACTTTTGCTCCTTGTTCCTTCATGCGTTCTGACCAGTACAAGTTATTCTCTTCGTCAAAACGTGCTTGCAATTCAAAAATAACCACCACTTGTTTACCATTACTCACAGCACTTAATAACGCATTCATAATCTGGGAATTATGCGCTACACGGTAGACATTGATTTTTATAGATTTTACCGTAGGATCTATGGCCGCTTCTCGAATAGTGTCCACCACATAATCAAACTTTTGGTAAGGAAAATGGAGCAACACATCCTTTTGTGCATAAGTTTCGAGGTAACTTTTTGTATCGATTAAATCAGGATGCTCTAAAGGAATCAACTTTTGATTCACCAAATGAGCTTTACCGAAATCAGGAAAACTGCTAAAATCTTTAAAATTATGGTACCTACCACCTGGAATCGCATTTAATCCAGACTTTAAGTTCAACGACTTTAATAAATAATTTTTTAAATCTGACGGCATCGTACTGTCAAACACAAAACGAACAGGCTCTCCTTTCTTTCTATTTTGCAGGCTGATCTCCATTTTCTCAATCAACGAAGTTGAAAGATCATCGTCTAAATTCAATTCCGCATCACGGGTAAATTTAAAAGTATATGCTTGAATTTTAGACATTTCCAAAATTGAAAAAATGGAATCTAAATTCAAACGAATGATATCATCTATCAAAATAAAATAGGATTTACCCTCTTCGTGGATTTGGTAAAAACGAGGAAATGTTGAAGGTATTTGAATCAACGCAAAATAACTTTTCTTCACACCTTCCTTGTGCATGTCCACAGCAAGGTAAATATTTTTGTCTCTTAACTTAGGAAAAGGATTTTTCGGATTCAAGATAATTGGAACAATTTCATGTTTTAATTCACTTTGAAAAAAATGAATCAATTCACTGCGTTGTTTGTCTGTTAAATTGTTTTCCGTTAATTGATATATATCGTTCTTTTCAAGCTCCTTAAGAATTTCTTGATAACATGCTTGAAATTGTTTTTGTTGCTCTACGACTTCTTCACGAATGTCTTCCAACAATTCAGCAGCGGTACCTTTATATCCTTGAACAGAATTTTTTTTAATGGAAATAATTCGTTTGATATTCGCCACACGAACTCGAAAAAATTCATCCATATTGTTGGAATAAATACCTAAAAAACGGAGCCGTTCAACTACAGGAACACGTTTATCTAAAGCTTCCTGAAGTACACGCTGGTTGAATGATAACCAACTCAATTCTCTGTTAATCAATTCCATAAGTAGAAAAATTTGAATACTAATAGATTTCCAAAATAAAATTTTGAAAAATATTATTCAAAGGTACATTTTGTATATTAATAGTGTGTTAAATTGCGTTAATTCATGTACTTTAAGCTACTCACAATTCAAAGTTGATTTAAAAAATCCTAGTAGAATGAGACCTTTGCAAAAGGCATAAATCGAGGTGGTTTAAAAATTAAACACCGGTTCCGATAACTATTGGAATTACTTTTGTAAATAAGGATGTTAAATTTTAGATTCAGCGATGGGTTAGAGTTTTTGCAAAGGACTTAGAATGATTCCATCCATTTCCAATAATAAGGCAACACCAAGCCTACTACCATTGCAATTTTGATTGATCCATCAATCCACTTTAAACGAACAACACTTAAATGTTTGAGCAACAACAAGTAAATCGCCACCAAAAAAATCACACCAATTCCCGCTAATGGTAATTGTCGGAGAAATGCATCTGTCCATTGCAATTGAAATCGTAATTGAGCAACAAGCAGAACAAAAATCAACAACAAAAGTGAAATTACAAAATATTTTGATTTATTGATTCCCAACAAAATAGGGAATGTATTTGCTTGAATGAATGCATCCCCTTCGATGTCTTGCATGTCTTTTATTAATTCGCGAACAAGGGTTAATCCAAAGGAAAAAACAGTGAAAAACCAACTGAAATTAGAGAAAATAGCCCGATTAAAAATGTGTTCTGAGAGTAATAAGTGAGAAGGAATCTTTAGCAAATAGGTACTTGTCAACCAAACCACTAAAGCAGTCAACAAAGCAATTGTGACATTTCCAATTAAAAAACTACGTTTTAAAACGGCAGCATAATAAATCAACGCCCCAATCGAAAATAATTGACAAAAAAACAGTGAAAATTGATGGTTTACGAACAATAGATATACCCCAATTGCACCACCTAATACACTTGAAATCAAATGCACCTTCAATGCAAATCTACGCGATAATTTACCCGTCACTAATGGGCGATTTGGATGACTGAGTGCGTCTGTTTTTACATCAAAATAATCATTAATACTGTATCCTCCGGCTGCAATAAAAACAGTAGATGCAACCAATAAGAAAAAATCAAAATGCTCTTTGATATTCGTAGAGATTACGGCCTCTGAATTAAAGAAAAAGAAAAACCGGACAGAATACATTGTCAGCGCAATAATTGCCAAATTTTTCCAACGTACTATCTGAAGAAATGCCTGCATTGAATAAATGGAAAGATTAAAATTACACCCATTTCGTTCCAAAAAACATACAATAAATTCTATTTCAAAAATTTATATTCCGTTCTTCGATTACTTTGATGCGCTTTTTCCTGTTCTTTAGACGTTTTCAATTTTGAAATCACATCATCTGAAACAATTGGTTGACTTTCACCAAAGCCTTTTGCCACCAAACGATCGGCCATAATTCCCTGCTGAATTAAATAATTTCTAACAGAATTCGCACGACCTTCAGATAATTTTTGATTCTCAATGGCATCTCCTCGTGTATCTGTATGTCCCCCAATTTCAATTTTCAACGTCGTGTTTTTCTGCAATAAATCCTTCAATTTATTTAATTCTGAAAATGATTCAGGTCGTAATTCTGTCTTATTTAAATCAAAAAATACATTTGCAAGCAATACAGGCAACTCACTTCCAAGGGGTATCATTGGAATGTCTAAATGCATCGCTTCTTGGTCTTCTGCAATTGTTAAATTGAAATTTTTAGAATAAAAACTATAACCAGGAAAAGAAACACTTAAAGCATACTCTTGATTTACAGGTAATGAAACGAGAAATTCACCCGAAATTTGATCTGCTTCAGAACGAATAACTTCTTGACCCGTTTTCACATCAATCAACTGAAATTTCCCAGGAACCGGTTTTTTAGTGATGGCATCAAATACCAATCCTTCAAAATACAAGGTTTTAACTGGTTTCATTTCTTCTGGCATTTCGAAGTAATAAATGTCTAAATCCCCAAATCCTCCTTCACGATCAGAAGCAAAAAAAGCGATGTCTCCATCAGGACTAACCATCAATGAATTTTCATCGTTCGATGTGTTAATTGGATACCCTAGATTTACAGGAGTTGACCAGTTCCCTGCCGCATCTTTTCGAGACATGAATAAGTCAGACCCTCCCATTCCAACGTGACCTTTTGAGGCAAAATAAAGTGTTTTCCCATCTGGGTGAATCAGTACAGACTCTTCCTCCATAGGCGTATTGATTGTATTTGGTAACTTAACGGCAGGACCCCAGGTGCCATCCTCTTGCAAGGTAGTAGAATAGATATCTGAATTTTTCATCGCCGCTTGTCCGCGAATACTTCTAATAAAATACAAGGTTTTTCCATCCGAAGAGAGAGATGGTTGCGTTTCCCAATTAGGTGTGTTCGCCATACCCGGTAAATTCATCGCATTGGTCCATCGAGAACCTATTTTTTTGGTAATGAACATATCACAACTACCTTTTCCTTGTCGATCAGCACCATACTCTGTACCAGTAATGTCAGGACAAGCAATGAAGATTAATGATCTACCGTCCGCAGCAATGGTAGGCGCACCTTCATTATTCACCGTATTTATATTTGTAGGCATTGGTTCTGCAGTAGTCCACGCATTGTTTTTTAAATGAGAAATATAAAAATCTTCCTGTTGTTTGATAGGTCCTTGTGCACGGTCGTCTTTGATGCGACGCGTAAATAAGATCGTTTTTCCATCGACTGTAATCGTAGGAAAATATTCAGGATCAGAAGTATTAATAGCAGGACCTAAATTAATAGGCTTATAATTATTAGGCTTTTTCAAAGCCTCTATAGCAAAATTAGAAGAAGCAATTAATCGCTGAGCAGTAGGAATATCTTTAGGATTAGCACGCTTATTCGCTACAAAAATTTCAAGATTTTTCTTGCATTCATTGTACTTGCCATAATGAAACTGAAGGTAACCTAACATAAATTCTGTTTCACTTCCTGGGCTATGTCTTGGAGCAACCTCTAACGATTTTTCTAAACAATCAATTGCTAATTTAAAATCATTCGATAATTGAGCCATTTCAGCTTTTGCGACATACGCTTCCCAAAAATTAGGTTCTTTTTCGATGGCTTTTGTTAACAATTCAATTGCTTTTGTGTAGGTTTCACGTCCGTACTCATCCCGATTTTCTCTAGGAGCATTGAGCGCTTCTTCAAACAGTTTAATCGCTTTTTTATTGCTGATGGAATAATTCATTTGGGCAATTGCGTTCAAATTGAAAAATAAAAAAGCAATGACAAACAGAAATTTATACATGATTTATGGGATATTTAAATACTTATGTGTTTGTAAGCTCAACCTCCAATGTGGATTCAACTTAATGTAATCAATTAAAACGGGATTAATCGTTTCTGCTTTGGACCATTCCGGTTGAAGAAAGAGCTGGCAATTCGGACCAACTTTTGAAGCATGCTCCTCCGCCCATTCAAAATCTGAAGGATGATAAATGACCACCTTTAACTCATTCGCTCGAAGGTAAGCTTCATCACATGCCTTTTTAAATTTCTTAGGAGAAAAACAATACCAATCCACATTTCCTTTCAAGGGATAAACTCCGGAAGTTTCAATCGCAACCTCAAACCCTAGGCTATGAAGCGCATCCACCAATAAATTTAAATCATACAAAGCAGGCTCACCACCTGTAATCACAATAAAATCTGTTGGGATTTCTTTGACTTGATCAATAATCGATTGAACAGACACCAATGGATGCATCATTTTATCCCAACTATCCTTAACATCACACCAAACACAACCAATATCGCATCCTGCTAGTCTTATAAAATAGGCTGCTCTTCCTGAATATCGTCCCTCCCCTTGAATCGTGTAGAACTGTTCCATTAACGGGAGTGTCAGTTGATTTAAGCGATAATTTAATTCCATATATCAAATTTAACAAATAAAAATTGAGAAACTATGCAAGAAACGAAAAACAGACATAAAATTTACTTCATTTTCAAAATAATTTAACCCCAATAAAAAAACAGAAACGAATATTTAATTTATATTTGTCAGCAATTAATTTAAATAAGATAGCCCAATGTCAACTGAAAAAACACGCTACTCAGACACTGAATTACAAGAATTTAAAGAGCTTATACAAACAAAATTAAAAGAAGCAGAAGTTGATTATCAATTACTGAAGAATTCTCTATCTCTAGCTGACGATCATGGAACGAGTGATACAGGACGTACCTTTAACATGATGGAGGACGGTTCAGAAACATTATCTCGAGAGGAAGTTGCACAGCTTTCAGCACGTCAAGAACAATTCATTCAAAATTTACACAGCGCTTTGGTTCGAATTGAAAATAAAACGTATGGTATTTGTCGCGAAACAGGAAAATTAATTCAAAAAGAGCGATTAATACTAGTTCCTCATGCTACACTAAGTATAGAAGCTAAAAACGCACAAAAGCACTAATGATTCGAAGAAACCTGATGATTGTAGGGTCAATAGTGATCCTAGTTTTGTTTTTTGATCAAGTACTAAAAATTTGGACCAAAACCCAAGTAGCATTTATGGATGAGCCAATTCAATTAATTGGTTCTTGGTTTAAATTAGTGTACATCGAGAATCAAGGAATGGCATTTGGAACAACACTTGGATCAGGCATTTGGGCGAAATTGAGTTTGAGTATCTTTAGAATCATTGCAATCACAGGAATTGCCTGGTATTGGATAAAACAAGCAAAAGAGGGAGCTAAATTAGAATTCTTAATTGCGATAGGATTTATATTTTCAGGTGCAATTGGAAATTTAATTGATTCGATGCTCTATGATTTCATTTTTAAATTCGACCCATGCCTTACATTCAATCATTTAGAAGGTTCTGGAATTAAACGTACTTGTGAATATTTCGGTGAAGTAGAAGTACGCCATCAAGGATTTTTATTTGGCAATGTAGTAGACATGTTTCAATTTGACATGCATTGGCCAAAATGGATGCCAGTTATAGGAGGGAATGAAGTATTTCCTGCGATTTGGAACCTTGCCGATGGCGCAATTACTGTAGGGGTGGTAATGATACTTTTACGGCAAAAAAGCTATTTTCCTAAGGAGAAAAAAGAAACATTAACTGCACCTTCAATTAATGAAGAATGATTCTTTATCCTGGTTCTAAAGGGTGGGTATCAAAGTACAATGATCTTTTACAAAAAGGAGACATTATTCTTTCTGTGGATAAACCAACTGGAATCAGTAATGAACACTTTGCACACATTCAATTGTCTCAATCTGGAATTGTATTTGGTTATCCAACAGAATTACTTTTTGCTGACAAGTTGGACGATAAACTTTGGACAACTGAAGAAAAACTAAAATTACTTTTATTTGAATCCCATTTGTTCATTTATGAACTGAATGGTGGTGACAGTACAGAAAATTTTGATCAATTTATCCACTCTCTGATTCAATTCTACGGACAACATACATCTCCTTCTATCACAAAAATGATGCGCTTTTTCAAAAAAGAAAGTGCGGAAGAAAAAATTGAAAGTATCCTTGAAAAGCGTACAGAAATCCCAGGAAGCATCATAAACAATGCGTTATGGATTAATTACTTAAGTAATTCTTTCGTCTATTTAGATGTGATTTTATACAATGAATTTCTTAAAACCCAGCGTTCACTTCAAGATTCTCATTACGAAGAACTTGCTATTGATGTTTTAAAAATGATTTCATTTTCATCTTACATTGATGGTAAAGTTTCTGAAAATGAAAAAACCATTTTTGATGTTTATCTTGCAAGTGCAAACATTAATGAAACTAGAAAAAAAGGAGCACAACAACATCTAAAAACAGGTGCTAAACTCACTGATTTATCTTCCAGCTTTACCCAACTTTGGATGTTCAAACGCTTTCTATTAGATATTTCAGCTTTGACAATTTATAGTAATAAAGAAATCGATTCCATAGAAAAAGAAAATTGTATTCATGTAGCAAATTTCCTACATCTTTCTATTTCTGAATTGGATGAAACCTTAGTGGCTATTGAACAATTTGTTTTGAATCACACCGATAAAATTCCTTATTTACAAAACAGAAATACTGTTGAACATTTGTACGATAATATTTCTAAAAGATGGATCAAAATTCTGGGAAGAAACAAAGACAAGCTCATCAATGAAATTCAGCAAAGTAAAGATTTGGTCAAATTAATCAAAAAATCAACCACAGAAGAGCTTTCAAAAGAAGAAAAAGAACGTGTTAAAACTCAATTCTTAGACATAGTCAAAACAATGCCTGCATTAGCGATATTTATGTTGCCTGGTGGAGCAATTTTGTTGCCAATCGTACTTAAAATCATTCCCAATTTAATTCCTTCTGCCTTTAGAGACAATGAAATTGATTCGTAATTTCCTTTTTATTTTTATCGTCTTTTCAGGTTGGAGTTATAGCCAAGATACTCTTGTTAAAACCCCAAATAAAGATAATTTTCATAATTTTTTCCCTGGATCTGATTATTGGATACCACGATTTCTAAACCTATACCAAAAAGGAAAAGTAAAACAAACTTTTCAGTATACTAACGATTTCCCAATGGAAGATCAATTACATGAATTAATTTTTGATGCTGGAATCATAAGTTCACATCCTTTTAGAAAGCCTTATCAATACACAGCAGCAGATAGCTTATGGACCGATCGTGAGCAATATAAACTTTTATTTTTTCAATTATTACTAACGATTTACGAACACAACAAAGGTTCCAATGTTACCAGCTACGATGACTTCATTCAATCGTTATTTAGTTTTTATGAATTGAATTACTCTATAAAACCAAAAAAGCAAAAGAAAAACATACTGAAATTAGAAAAACACATCAAACAACGCATTCAATTAAAGTACCAACCTTCTCTTACGCCAATGTGGATAACAAATGTCGGTAATCCATTCGTATTCATCGATCTAGTAGCCTACAATGAGTTCTTAATCACACAATTACCTTTATCAGAACAACATTACGAATCACGCGTAGAGGAAACACTTAAAATAATTGTACTCGCAGCAAATGCAGACAGTAAAATTCAACCAGAAGAAAAAGAATGGTTTCGTGTTTACATTGCAGGTTCAGGTTTAGAAACAATACAAAAAGAAGAATATGAAGAACTTTTATACAAAGGATTAGCTACATCAAATATGAATCCCATCTTTAAATCAAAAAAATTATACAACAAACTGCTATTCGATATTGGAACATTTACCTGTCAAACGAATTTAGAAATCACAGAATCAGAAACCATTTTTATTCAACATCTTTCAAAAAAATTATACCTCAGTATTGAAGAATCAGAAATTGGAAAAAAAAACACACTTAAATTTTTTGAACAACATCGAGCTAATATCAATTACCTTCAAAATAAAAATGAACGATTGATTTTAAAAAGGAAAATCATAGACCGTGTACATAAAGTATGGCAACGAAATAAAAACAAATTGAAACAAGAATGGAACGAAACCAAAGAAATGGGGAGATTACTCGATAAAGATGTCGATTTAACACTAAAAGAACGAAAAATTGTTTCGTTACAATTAGTTGATTGTATCACTTCTATTCCTTCCTTCGTATTATTTGCAATTCCAGGTGGATCCATCTTATTGCCCATTGCTATAAAATTTATTCCTGCTATATTACCTACCTCATTTAGAGACAACGAAATACCAAAATCAATACACGAATGAGACTGCTTTTTTTTCTATTCCTATTTGCTACTACAGCGTCTATTGGACAAAAAATAAATAAAATAGGGAAACTCCCTAAGTCTATCGAAGAATCCTCAGGACTAATATTGTATAATGATACTTTATTCATCACGCACAATGACAGTGGAGATAAACCCATTCTATATTTCATCAACTTAAAAGGGGATTTAATTCACCAGATTACCATTTCAAATGCAATCAATGACGACTGGGAAGAAATCACAAAAGATGAACAGGGAAACATCTATATTGGAGACTTTGGTAACAATTTAAACAAACGTAAAAATCTTACCATCTACAAAATAGCGCCAGAAAATTTGCTTAAAACCACGCATGTAGTTGCAAAAATCATCACATTTTCCTATCCTGATCAAACAGCTTTTCCGCCTGAAGAAGCAACACTCAATTTTGATGCAGAAGCGATGTTTTTTCACAACGATTCACTTTGGGTATTTACCAAATGTAGGGCAGTTCCATTTCATGGGAATACCTTTATTTATGCTATTCCAAGTCAACCTGGAAATTATACCGCAACAGCTAAAGGAAAATTATTTATTGGGGATAAGGGGTTTGCAAAAGACGCTATCACTGGAGTAACTTTCGGTCATTCAACACTTTATTTATTAACTTACAACCGAATAGTTGTCTATGAGTTGAACAATAATACCTTTCAATTTAAGAAAACAATCGCCACAACACCTTACTCTCAAAAAGAGGCAATTGCGATTTCCCGAGATCAATCAACCTTATTTTTGACCGACGAAGTTCAAAAAATTATTGGCGGAGGAAACCTCTATAAAATAAACTTAAAATGAAGTTGAAACTTACAAACTACGATGCGGTCATCTTTGACATGGATGGTGTATTGATCGATTCTGAGCCAACTTGGAAAATTGCAATGGAACAAGCTTTTAAAGCAGTTGGATGTCCGTTAACTCCGAAAGAATTTCAAAAAACTACTGGAATGCGGATTGACGAAGTTGTCTCCTACTGGCACGAGGTCGCTCCTTGGAAAGACGCTTCAATAAAAGAAGTAGAAAATTCAATCGTTGACAAAATGGCAGAATTAATTCTAAAAGAAGGTGTTGCATTAGAAGGAGTGGTTGAAACACTTCACTTTTTAAAAGAAAATAAAATTAAAATTGGTCTCGCAACTTCATCATACCGTCGATTGATTGATGCAGTACTTTCCAAACTTTGTATTCAAAACTTTTTTGATTTTACCCACAGTGCCGAAAATGAAAAATTCGGGAAACCTCATCCAGGAGTTTATCTAACAACAGCAGAAGCACTAAGATGCACTCCCAAAAGATGTTTGGTCATTGAAGACTCATTGAATGGAATAATTTCAGGCAAGGCTGCAACAATGGATGTTGTATGCATTCCTGAAAAAAGTCACCTCCCAAATCCAAAAATCATTCTTGCTGATTATCATTTTGGGAGTATGAAAGAATTTCTCAATGATCTAAAATGTAATGATTAATTTTGATTAAACAAATCCACCAATTTGTATCTGAAATCAGTCAACTTTTTCAAATCCTCTGTTGATGCGTAACCACCTTTAAAGTCTCTTACAAAATCTGCATACAAAAACTTCATTTCAGAAAACTTTGCATGTTCTGCTATAGACTTGAACACCTTCCCTGATAACATGCCAGGTTTTTCACTTAAAACAAGTTTTGTTAATCCATCAATGATTTCATTCGATAAATCGATAATTTCTCTTTCATCCATAATACTTTCAATTATTCTTTGATTATTTTCTGTATTTCTTTTACGTCACCCGTTTTCAAAACAACAATGTAGGTTCCTTTTTCTAATTTTTCCAACGATAAATTAAATTCATTGTTTGTAGAAGTAAGTTCTTTCACTAAATGTATTTTTCCAACAAGATCAGCAATTTCAACTTCTACTGGTTGATTTGAATTAGGATTATTAATAGTGACAATATCTTTAACAGGATTAGGAAACAATTTAAACGTAGAAAAAGAATGTCTCAATACACTTGCAGTAGTTGTTGTGTCTTTCTCCTCTAACTTAACAATTGAGTCTGAAGGTGAACCAGCATACAAATTAATGTCATCTAAATACAAGTTGTTTCCTCCATTCACTGCATCGTTTTTAAACATAAACTTTATTCGTGTTCCAGGTTGCCAATATTTGGCATCAATTGTTTTAAGGTGAATTGTCTTCCATTCTGGATCGCTTTCTATTCCAAGCAAAGCTCCAGAAGGTTTCCAACTCGCTGCTTCAGCAATTGTTGAAAGCCGTGAACCATCCAAATAAAGTTTAGACGACCAATTTACACCACAGTCGTTTGATAGATAAACATATAGGTATTCTCTAGTTGTTGATTTTAATTTTCTATAAGCATATCTAAAACTTAGAGTAATTAATTTGTCTTTATTAATCTCAGTTAAATCAAATGGTGCTGAAACCAATTCATCCACACTTTTTACATTCTGACCAAAATTTTGTAATGTAGCAGATTTAACACCAGAACGAGCTGCTTGACTAGTCACTTCAAACGAAGCATTTTTCTCTGGATTCACTACCGTCCAATTTGAAATTAGTGGTCCGTTGATATTTTTTTCAAAACCTTCGTAGTAAGGTAATGTTAGATTTTTTTGTATTGTAAATACTTTAGAAATCGACAACGTTTGAGTTCCATTGGATACTTTCAGGCTAATTGTAAAAGTTCCCGGTTCAGAAAAAGTATATGTTGGACTTTTAATCGTCGAAGAAGTGCCATCAGGAAAAGTCCACAACCAAGAAGTAACATTGTTGTAAGAAATATCATTAAACGTAACTGTTTCATTCTGACAAATTACTGAAGAACTACTTGTGAAATCTACCAAACACAATTGTGGATTAGCAGCACCAGTATTGTTTAAGTTTGTGGTAGACCATAAATTATTTCTTCCTCCAACGGAAGATTTCAAAGCAGCAATCATTCTAGCTTTTTGTCCTAAAGTAAACATCTTACTACAGTAAGAATATTCCATGTAATTTTCAACATTTTCAACAACTCCAGAAGTACAATTTGTAGGACCTACCGGACAGTTATATAACCATCCTTTCGTGATTGGTGTGTCGTCTACCTCATCGTCTCCACAAGAAACACCAGGTTCATTGGTCGAACCCCAAACATGACTCAAGTTAAACCAGTGACCAACTTCATGAGTCATTGCTCTACTGTTCGTTACAGAACTTGTTCCAAACGAACCAATATAACGGTGTAAAATCCATATCCCACCGTATAACATACTAGTTGTATTCATTGGATAATACGTATAACCAGCTTTACCATCCCCTAAATCTGCACAAATGAATACGTTTAAATATTTATTTGAGCTCCATTCTCCTTTAAAGACATCATTCCCATTTCTGATCATTTTTACTTGTTCAAACCCATCTGTTGTGTCAGAAGTCGCTAACGTACGAGTAATTCCAGAAAAACATTTTCCATTCGGAGCTTTTGTCGCTAATACAAACTCAATCTCAGCATCTGCAGCCAATCCTTTAAAAGCTGGATGAATGCCTGAAGTATCCGCATTTAGCTTTCTAAAATCGCGGTTCAAAATTCGAACAGCATCAACAATTTGGTCGTTTGAAATGTTTTCAATGCCTCCTTTATGTAAAACGTGAAAAACAATAGGGATTTTATATACAACCCCACGCTTCATTGGCTCTTTTTTATATTCGTTCGCTGCTTGATTCAATAATTGTTGAGAAGCTTCAAATTCTTGTTTAAAGACCGGGTCTAAAAGTCGTTTATTTAATTGCTCTGTAGCGCCACAAAAACCTTTATGAAATTCTTGGGCAACAATTGAACTTCCAAAAATTAAGAAAGTGCCTAACGATAGTAAAAATATACGCATGGTAAAATAAATTAACGAGTTGAAAAATACATAAAAAAACTACTCATAAAACTTCTCTATCATTAAAACGAATAATTGTCAAAATAGTTGTGTGTAAAAATCAATAAAGATGCACTCCTAAAATGATTTTGATACCAAACAGAAATTGTATCTTTAAACCCTCAAAGCTTAAAGCAAAAAACATGGAGTATAATTTTCGTGAAATCGAAACAAAATGGCGTCAATTTTGGGCTGCCAACGAAACTTTTAAAACTGAACATACCTCAACAAAACCAAAATATTATGTCTTAGACATGTTCCCTTATCCATCTGGAGCTGGATTGCATGTTGGACACCCTTTAGGCTACATCGCCTCAGATATTTATGCACGTTACAAACGATTGCAAGGATTCAATGTTTTGCACCCAATGGGGTACGACTCTTTTGGATTGCCAGCTGAACAATACGCTATCCAAACGGGACAACATCCTGCCATTACTACAGAGGACAATATTCATAGATACAGAGATCAATTGGATAACATTGGTTTTTCATTTGACTGGTCAAAAGAAGTACGCACTTCAAGTCCAGAATATTACAAATGGACCCAGTGGATATTCACAGAACTTTTTGCCTCTTGGTTCAATAATGCTACTCAAAAAGCAGAACCAATTGAAGCACTGATTGAAAAATTCGAAAAAGAAGGGAACTCAACGGTAACTGCTTGTACTGACTTCGAACAAACGTTTAGCGCAGAACAATGGAATGCATTTACATCCATCGAAAAAGAATCAATTCTACAAGAATACAGATTAGCCTACCTTGCTGATTCGTGGGTAAATTGGTGTCCTGCGCTTGGAACAGTGCTTGCAAACGACGAAGTAATTAATGGTTTGTCTGAACGTGGGAATCATCCAGTCGAACAAAAGAAAATGCGCCAATGGTCGTTACGAATCAAAGCGTACGGTGAACGTTTATTGACTGGACTAGAAGAATTAGATTGGACAGAATCTATCAAAGAAATTCAACGCAATTGGATAGGAAAATCTCAAGGTGCTTCGGTAGAATTCAATGTGGAAGGTAGTTCAGAAAAAATCGAAGTCTTTACTACGAGACCTGACACCATTTTTGGCGTGACATTTTTAGTCTTAGCTCCAGAACATCCACTTGTAAATCAACTAACTACAGAAGATAGGAAAGTAGCTGTAGCAGCTTACCAAAAAGAAGCTTCTTTAAAAACAGAAAGAGACCGTCAAGCAAATGTAAAACACATTTCTGGCGTGAATATTGGTGCATACGCAATTCATCCATTTACAGGTGAAATAGTAGAATTATGGATCGGTGATTACGTTTTAGCTTCCTACGGAACAGGGGCTGTAATGGCTGTTCCTTGCGGTGACCAACGCGATTGGGATTTTGCAAGACATTTTAATTTAGAAATCAAAAACATCTTTGAAAACATTGATATATCTGAAGCTGCTTATGCAGAAAAAGAAGGTGTAATTGCTAATTCAGGTTTCCTAACTGGATTACCAATTAAATCAGCGATTGTGAAAGCAATTGAAGCCGTCGAAGAAAAACAAATAGGAAAAGGAAAAACAAACTACCGCTTAAGAGACGCTGTTTTTTCGCGTCAACGTTACTGGGGTGAACCATTCCCTGTATACTACAAAGAGGGACTACCTCATATGATCGATGCCCAACATTTACCAATTGTTTTACCTGAAGTTGAAAAATACCTGCCAACTGAAGATGGGCAACCTCCTTTAGGAAATTCAAAAGATTGGGCGTGGGACACAATTGCAAACAAAGTTGTTAGTAATGATGCTATCGATAATACATCTATTTTTCCTTTAGAATTAAATACAATGCCAGGATGGGCAGGAAGTTCATGGTATTTTTTAAGGTACATGGATGCGTCTAATTCAACCGCTTTTGCTTCTAAGGAACAAACAACTTATTGGAACAGTGTTGACTTATATATTGGTGGTTCAGAACATGCAACCGGACATTTATTGTATGCTCGTTTCTGGACGAAATTTCTAGCTGACAGAGGGTATTTATCTTTTGATGAGCCATTTAAAAAAATGATCAATCAAGGGATGATACTTGGACGCAGTAGTTTTGTTTACAGAACAACCGATGGAAAACAATTAATCTCGAAAAGCCAAAAAGAAAACTTCGAAACCATTCCATTACACGTAGATATTAGTTTGGTAGATAATGACCGATTAAACATTGAGGCATTTAAAAAATGGCGCCCTGAATATGCTGAAGCTAATTTTGTAATCGAAGAAGATGGTAGTTACCTGTGTGGTTCAGAGGTTGAAAAAATGTCAAAATCAAAGTTCAACGTTCAAACTCCAGATGAGTTAGTTGAAAAATTTGGTGCCGATACACTGAGAATGTACGAAATGTTTTTAGGTCCTTTAGAACAAAGTAAACCTTGGGACACTAAAGGAATCAATGGAGTACACAATTTCTTACGGAAATTTTGGCGTTTATTTCACCAAAATGAAAATGGAAAAGAGTCTATTTTTAATGTAAGTGATGAAGAACCAACAAAAGAGGCATTAAAAACATTGCATAAAACCATTCAAAAAATCTCAATAGATTTAGAACGTTTTTCATTCAATACAGGGGTTTCTAATTTTATGATAGCAACCAACGAATTAACAGAACAAAAATGTTCAAACCGTGCTATCTTAACTGACCTTTTGGTATTGTTATCACCTTATGCACCACATATCTGCGAAGAATTATGGGTGCAACTTGGACATGAAGCAGGAACATTAAGTCACGCATCGCTTCCTATTTGTAATGAGAGTTATTTAGTCGCAGATACATTCTCCTATCCTGTTTCATTCAATGGTAAGGTACGTTTCAAAGTAGAGCTTTCAGCCTCTTTAGACAGCAAATCAATCGAAGACCATGTGATGAAAATGAAAGAAATGGAAAAATACCTAGAAGGTAAAACACCGAAAAAATTCATCGTAGTTCCAGGACGAATTGTAAATGTTGTTGTATAACACTAATTCAGGAGGGGAAACCCTCCTTTTTTATTTATGAAGTTATTTAAAATCAGTATTTTATTTGTCTTATTCCTTATCTCTTCCAAAGTAGTTGGACAAATAAAAAAAGACAGTGTCACTGAAATATCAGAAGTAACTATTCGTGCTCTTTCAAAAAAACAACGCGGAAAGGAAATAATGAAGCAAGTCATTGAAAAAAGAAATGAATTTGCTCAATTTCAAAAAAAATACAGTTGTTCCATTTACTCTGTCACTTCACTTCAAGAAGATAAACTAGACAGTCTACTTAAAGTAGCCAATCAACTCAAAAAAGATACCATCGCTTACACGAAATACATTGATAGTATTCTAGATAAAAAAACAATTACAACACGAACAACGAGCTTATTAGAATGGAAATCTAAAAGTTATAAAGACGAACTTCGCTACAAAGATGAATTTGAGGGATACCAGGATTTTTCTCAACAAGGGAAAGTCTATGTAAGAGAAAATAGAGGCTCAGGTACAAATTCAAACATGAGTGGGGTGGAATCAATTGCTCCAGCAGTTGCGCAAACCGTCAATCCTTTTGTATTTATTAAAGGACTAAAACAAGCTGATTTCGATATTTACCAAAACTTAATTTCGGCTGAAGGCATTTGTAACAAACCAATCGTATCTCCCCTTGCTTACAATGCCTTACTCTTCTATAATTTTTACCTCGAAAATACGTATTCAGCCAACTCTGATAGTATCCAATATGAAATTCGGGTAGAGCCCATTTTTAAAGAAGAAGCATTGGTAAGTGGTATCCTAATTGTAAAAGACAACACCTGGGAAGTGATTGATTATCAGTTAAAAATAAATCAAGGGGCTTTACTCTACTTTGAAGATTTTAATGTAAAATCAAATTATGCTTATGTCAATCAACAATTACTACCCTTAAAAAAATACTTTGATTACACAATTCGACAAGGTGGAAAAAAAATTACTGGTAAAAACAAAACGCATTATTCAAATTATGAACCTTTAGAAAAACAACCAAATTCATTTTGGAACGAAACTGCCTTTTATGGTGATGATGCTCGAAGTAAAGACAGCAATTACTGGTCTTCCAATCGACAATTTGAAATGTCTCCAATCGATAAACGCTACCTTCATAAAGAAGACAGCATACGAAATTATAAAAAAAGCAATCCTTACTTAGCAAAAAGAGATAGTCTCTTCAATGCAACCAGTTTTTGGGATGTAACACTTTTTGGAATAGGTTTTAGAAATACGTTTAAAAAGAGAGAGTTTCAAATTAGTCCATTAGTCACTCAAGTTGTACCATTAGGGGTTGGCGGATACCGACATCGCATGAGTGTTACCTACATACAAGGATTTAAAAATGGAACTTCCATCGATATCGAACCAACTCTTGACTATGGTTTTATGAATAGAGATCTAAAAGGAGAATTTGCAGTAGGTTATTTATACAACCCTAAAAACTTCTCTAAAATAACACTTAGAGTTGGTGATATATACGATTATATCAACAGTTACCAAAGTATTCAAGGAACATTTGGCCCGGGGAACAGAGTTCGTAATCAAAAAGTTGAACTAACTTATCGCGTCGAACTTGTAAATAGCTTGTATCTTAAAACTAACTTGAATTATTCGAATAGAATTTCCATTGGAGATATGAAATACCCAAAATGGGTAGATATTTTCGGGGTGTTTGCAAAAGCACAACCTTTTGAAGGCTATAAAGTCTTTGTTGGGAGTACAGAATTAGAGTACCATCCATTTCAAAAATACGTGTTTCAAGAAAATCAAAAAGTAGTTACAGAAGATAAATACCCTACCCTCTCCTTAAAATATACCACAGGTATTCCGAATGTATTTGGAGGTCAGTCGAACTTCAATTACTTAGAATTTAGATTAACAGAAGACGGCAAACTTGCCACCTTAGGAGACTACCAACTAAGATTCAATGCAGGTTCGTTTCTACATAAAAAAGACTTACGACTTATTGAATACAAGTATTTTAGAACATCAGATGCGTACTTTTTTTCTAATCCAACCAATTCAATGCAATTAATTGATACACTTTTAAGTACTGCATCAAATTACCTTCAATTCAACTATATCCATCATTTCAACGGGTTCTTTTTTGATAAAATTTGGCTTTTAAATAAATTAAAATTAGAAGAATGTGTTGGAGGAGGATTATTAAGTGTTCCGGATAAAAAATTCCATACCGTGGAAATTTATGCAGGTTTAGAACGAAGATTTAAAATAAAAAAACAACTCTTTCGATTTGGAATCTATGCCGTACAAGCTACTTCAACTAGAAATTCATTGGATTACCAACTTAAATTTGGAATCAATGCCTACGATAGTTTCAGACAAAAATGGTTTTATTGATCTTCAAGTGACTGCACTTGTTTGCTTGCTTTAAATAAGCGTAATTCTTCCCACGTAAAAGCATCGCCTACTTTCTCTTTTAAAGGGGTCAAACTTGTATCGTTGTAATCCTCGAAAATAACATCCAATTCTTTGATACGTTTTGCATCCAAAATTTCGTCAATTGAAAGTTGTTGTTGCTTAATTAAATTGGTGAAATGAGAATAAATCGTTGACTCTGACATTACCCTTTCTGCCGAAATTTGCGCAACAGACTTACCTTCCTTCAACATTTCATACGTAATTTCGTAGGTAGATTTCTTTGTTTTTTTAGAGGTAGAATTTTTTGATGGAGCAATTCGTTTGTTCAATAGAGCTTCCTCATCTTCCGTATAATCCATCAATGTAGCAACAGGTTGTAATTCAGATTTTACCCTATCCAACAATTCTTTTTTGTAATACAATAAATCATCGCTCCAAATAGCATCTTTTGTAAACTCCTTGTTTTCTAATAGCAACTGCACCAACTTAAATGAACGTTTTAAACCAGCAATTAATTCAAACAATGCCTCTTCAATTTCCTCGAGCTCTTCGTAATAGCTTTTTATTTTTTTAATCCGTTTAACTTCTTCTTTTTTTGCCATTACACTCATCAAAGACCCTTCAATTGATTTCATAAAATAATTATTTGCCGCAGCAACTCTTTCTGAAATTAATTGAAGATTTAGGGGTCTAACAGAAAATAAATTAGTCAATTGTACAACAAACTTTTGAGAAGGTTCTAACGCATCGAGAATAACTTTTGATTGTCTTGTAGCCCACTGCGAATGTTTCGACTTCTCACTTTTAGAAGCTGAACTACCGTAACTTGCCTCATGAATCCGCCATTTGGTGGCCATATCTCGCCAATCAAATGAAGTGATGATGTAATTTTTCAAAAATTCAATCGTATCCTCTTCCAATACTTCCAAAAGTTGGGTAGCCTCCGCTTTGGTGGAAGCATATTGCATCACTTGCTGATCATTGGATAATCCGTTCATTTGAAGCGGTGCCAACAATACCAATCCCTCTAAACTTCTCAATCGTGATAAAGCAACATAAGCCTGTCCAGGTGCAAAAACATTCGAAACATCTAAAACTGCTTTGTCAAATGTTAATCCTTGACTTTTATGAATAGTGATTGCCCAAGCTAATTTCAAAGGATAGTGTATAAATGTACCCAATACCTCTTCTTTAATTTCCTTGGTCATTGGATCAACAGAATAGCGAATGTTTTGCCATTCGTATTTATCAACCTCAATACTCGATTTGTCATCCGTAAAATAGACAATAATCTCCTGAGAAGAAAGCGATTTTACGACCCCTGTTTTACCATTAAAATATCGTTTTTCAATCGATAAGTCGTTTTTAATAAACATTACCTGAGCCCCTATTTTTAATTCTAATTGTTCCTCTAATGGAAACATATGTGGAGGGAACTCACCATTCACTTCCGCTGAATAAAAATGAGATTTTTCAACAAGCGCATTCAAAGCAGAAGAATTCATTGTGTCCGCTTTCACATTGTGCGTAGTCAAAGTTATAAAACCAGAATGTTTTTTTGAATCGAAATCAGGTTTTACGTAATTCGCTAAAAGCTTTAAATCATTTTGATCAATTCTGTTGTTGCGTAAATGGTTCAATAAATCAATGAAATTTTGATCTTCTTGACG
>CALPOI020000002.1 GCA_943325145.2 Candidatus Planktophila lacus
AATTAAAATTACTTGCCAAGGACCTACTACACCTAGTATCATAAAAATAGTTTTATATAACTCAGCAAAGGTACTGAATAAAAAGAAGAAAATAGAATGAGATAAATGCAAAAATAAAAATTCACATTTTTTAAATTTATGAAACCGAAATACATCAAATGACAACAGTATAAATATTCCGAAAAAAATGCTGTTATTTTTCTGTGATTAAATAAAAAATGAATGATTTATTTTTATAATCCTCCTAGATTAATTCTTAATCGAATTCCCGCATTGATATTACCCGTAGGATAAGTCATCGCTACTTTTGGAGTATTAATCACCTGATCATAATATAATTGAGCAGTAACATTTTGTCCAACATTGTAATCTACCGAAGATTTAATTGAATAAACAACTTGTCCAGCTGTAGCCTGATTTGTGTTTTCTAAAATCTTGCGAATAACCGTTGCATTGTCTCGAATTGAGAAATCAAAACGAATGTTTAAATCATTTTCTATGACTTTACCTTGTATTTTAAAAGGAAGCTTAACTTTTGAGAATTTAACACCTGAACCAATGACCCATTCTTTTGTATAATTCTCTGTTATCTGTTGGTTACTTAATGCCAATGAAGAACTTCGATCTTTTTTATACTCGAATTTTGTAATTAACCCTTGACCTAAAAAATTCCATGTTGCATCAAACCCAACCAAAGGAGAAAAACGTTCTGACAAAGTCACATTCTGAATCTGGTTTCTCACTATAAAATTTTCATTCAAATCTAAACTTGTAGGATTACCACCATCGTCAAATTTTGCATTTAAATTTGTCTGGATTCCTGATATACTTACTGATGAACTATACCCATGTCTAACAGTAATATTTTTTGTTCGTTTTTTAAAAAATTCAAACTTATTTAACCCATTATAATTCATCGTCCAATTTGGTAAAGGCAATGCCGAAATTGGATTAATGTTTTTCTTTGTTACGGATGTATTAGTATAAGATGTTAAAAAGGCCCCTATTAATACATCTTGATGTCCTCCTCCATAACCCTTCGAAAATCCTTTGGTAACTATTACAGAATTAGGATTTTCTCTTCCTAACAATTGACTTACTTCCTCACGACGTGAACGCAATGTTGTAAATGAACTTGAAGAATAATCACTTCCTAACTGTACAAAAGAAGATTTCAACGCAATGGTTGAATAAGTTAATGTGGCAGTTTGAACAAAGCTTTGGCTTTCATATTGTTTTGAAGAATCACTCCAACGGAAAAAATCATTCGAATTCACCGTATAATTTCTATTCATTGATAAATCAATAGACACATCTTTTAATGGTTCAATTGTAGCTCTTGCTGAAAAATTCTGTGTATTGGACAATGTGTGTTGTTTATTAATAGCAGAATTTTTTACCAACCAGCCTTTATTTGCAGCTTCTCTAGCAAAATCATAATTGGTTTTATTTCCATAAATATCAAACGATTGCTGCCCAAATAAAAATCCTGAAAGTGGGTTTTCAAAACTTCCATTCGCCCCTAATATTCGTGTCTCTTGATTGTATCCAGGTAACAATGTTCCATTATTCACACTGTATGTTCCTGAAACGGATCGCACACTTATAATTGATCGCGCAATGAAAGAAACAACAGGATTAATTGGTTGACTTAATCTTTTCTCACGAGCCTCTTGACGTTTTTTTCTGCGACGAATTCTATCTTCTTTTCGTTTTTCTCTTTTTGTGAGTTGATTGTAAGGCTTACCAAAAGAAGTCATATTTGGATCTGAATTACTTTTATTAGTAGGTGTTTCTTTTTCACCCACTTTTTGTCGCGTTTGTTTACTTTCCGAAATAATTTTCTTTAAAAAGGGAGATTTGTTATAGAGATTTGTTAGATTAAAATTTGCAGTATAGTTTACTGCTCTACTATTCTGAACCGTATTTCCATATTCACTTTGTCCTAAAGGAGCACGTTGCCAATTATAGGTACCATTGTACTTTACATTTGATGTTACCCAATCTAAAGCAGGAATTTTATCTAAAGGTAAATTATAGGCCAATGAATAATCATGGGTATAATCCATGGTTTTCCCTAATGTTTTTATTTGTCTTCTAATAGTGTCTAAAAAGATGCCATAACCAACAGGATCAATATCTTTATCAACACGTCCATTCCCTTCATCAAAAATTGCCCTATTCGTTGCATTGAAAGTAAACTTCAAGTTTTTAGTAATGTCATACCCTAAACCATAAGTCCTATTCCAATTAAATGATTTTATATACACTGGATCAAATGGGAAATCAGGAGCTAGGTTATTTCTTACTTGACGTTCATTGTAATTCCTCAAAACATCATTTGAAAAAGAAATTGTTTTTGGTGCCAATGAAAGATTCATGTCCCGAATAATGCCCCACCATTTTGACTTCTGCATGAATTCCACTTTTTTAAATGGCTCTATTGGCTTTACATCAAAAGTATAGGTATACATTAAATCTGTTTTCCAAGATTTCGTTCTATCGTACTCCGTATTAAAATCTCTTCGGTAATTTTCACTGTAACTGTAACCTAATGTAAAATTCGATAATCGAAACATATTTGGTTTTACATCTGGATTTGCTTCTTTTCTAATATTCGTAAAATTAAATGATTTACGTTCTGTAAAATCCTGCCCTTTTTTAGCGCGCTCCATACGTTCTGCAAATGGATAATCACTCAATTTAATATCTGGATTAAAAGGATCGTATTCAGGATTAACTATCCCTAAAGAATATCCATAATAAAATGGTAAAGAAAGTTTTAAACGTGATCCAAAAAATTGACCTAATTGCATTGTGGTATTAAAATCAAAGCCAATTTGCTCGTTACGTTGGCGATCTTGCACCCTACTTTCAATGCTTCCCCAATTCACTCCACTATAATTTCCTGATAAAGAAACTGTAGCGAAATCAGCTGCTTGAACTTGCATTCTACCTACGGCAGCCGAACCACCTTCATTTTGAAAATCAGTCAAGCGCATTTCATTGATCCAAACAATTCCACATTTTGGTTGGCCATCTTCCTTCCAAGTTTTATTAGTAGATTTCGAAGGATTTCGAAGACCAATCATTACAGTCTTTAACGCTTGTAAATTAGGATTTCCTTTTATTTTTATTTTCCGTTTTGGATTGGCAGGATCTACCATAATAAACTCTGTAAATGCAGTGGATGTTGATGATGAATTACCAGTTACCGCATTTCTTTTTTTCTTAGCTTCTAATAAATTATCAAAAATAATTTCCACATTGTTTTCTTCCAACCAAATATCTTCTGGAGAATTTGCTCCCCATTGTGTAGGGGTTAATGGCATTTCATATTCATAATAATTATCCGTAAAATCTGAACCTAAACGAACAAACAATGTCATATCTTCTTTTTGCAAAGGACTAGATTTAGATACTTCTTCAGCATGAACAAACAGTTTTAATTTTTTATAAGTTCTTACATCAAATTGAATATTCTTATAAGCCGCTTGTGCATTTCCATCTTGTAAGTTACACACCTCTAACGACAACGCTTGTTCATTTAATTGTCTTGTTTGAACTTGTGATGGATCTATTTCACGTGTAATTCCTGGAGGTATGACATAATTTATTGGTGTTCTTCCTCCATTCTCTTCTATGTTTACTGCCGCGATATTGAAAGACGTTAAATTTGGATCTGTTTGAATGTTCTCACCTGCAGAATTCATAGTACCCAAATATTTTCTCCATTCACCTCGAATAAACTCAAGTCGCGCAAAACGTAAAACAACTTCTTCGTTAAAATCTTTTAAAAACATACGCATAAAACGAATGGATCTAAAATCAGAAATTCCATTCACCGCTTTTTGTGGTTGTCGAATAGGAATCTTAAATTGAATCCAACGTTCTGTTTTGTTTCCGTTTTGATAAGATTGAATATTGGTAATATAATTTTTACCAATTTCTATTTCATTAGGACGTAAACCAATTTTATATTGAAAGTAACTTTCAGACTCAGATAAGTTATTGTCTTGGTTAATATCTTCAACATCTGGTAAATTAGATGCTTGTGTAGGATACCCACCAGCATTAATTGAAGCGGACATCTCAACTGTTGGTGAATTTCCTTCTGTGCGATTGTACCTTTTATAACGTGTTAAAATATCTGCTTTTTCAGCATCATAAATATCATCTCTATAAAACTTATAATCATCATTTGATGGATCTGATACCATTCGCTGTTTTACTTCTGGTGTAAGTGTTGGATGTTTTTCGACCCAAGCTACATACTTTTTATAAAACTCTTTTTCAATTTCGTTGTTCCATCCATCTAACCCTACATCTTGATTTTTCAAATTATCTGCATTCATATCAAAAGCGTTTACAACGACATTTTGAGTACTCACTCTTGCCCATGATGTAGTATCGATGTTATCTTGAGCGGCAGAAGCATTAATAGGCAATCCATTTTCAAAAGACTTTCTAGAATCAGGTAAAATATCTTCGGAAACGTTTCCTAAGTTGAAATATAAATCTCCACCTGCATGTTGAGAATTTGGATCCACTTTTTCAGCATCTTCATTAAAAGGATCTAACATCCAAAACTGAATAAATTCTATATTACTTAATTCGAAATCATTTGTTGTAATCGAACGCATAATACCACCCCATTTCTTTTCTGGATTTGTAAATCGACCTAATTTATCAATTGCTGAAAGAGTATCGTAATTATACATTCCACGCTCTTTTGGATAGTAGGCTAACTCTAATATTGGAATATTCGTAAAAGTTCCATATTGTTGCTGTAAGTTCGGGAAAATTTCTTTTTGATTTACCATTCTCATTCTACTATCTGTCAACATTTCAGGGGTGTCCTTAATATGAGAAGGTGTTAATGTATTTCCTTGATAAAACAATGGATCAATTAAATACCAAGCTATATTTGAACGATTAAAACCTGCTTTTAAATCTTTTACAGTAGATTCAGGAAACAAATCAGGTTGACCTTGCGGAATTGATGCCAATCTCCAAGCATTTGGGGACCTTAAATCAATGGTACTCTGACTTCCCTCAAAATCATCAATATAAGATATACCTGTACTTGATATAACATTCGGTGATCCCGGAATTAAATGGGCTACTTCTCCCGTTATTGAAATAGATGACTTAGCTTTAGTTGAAATTATTGGCAATAAATCAACCAATTTAGTAAGAACAGGAAGATCTTTTTTAAACGAAAAATCTAACCCTAATACATTGTTTTTAAATGGTTCAGATCCCATATCTACCTTTTGGGTGATTGGAGTCTCTGCCATCCGTAGCCAAGTAGCACCTAAATTAATGTCTTTATTAAACTGATAATTTAAATGTGTTCCAATAAATGTTTTGGCCTGAAATCCAAATACTGAATTACTTTCAACGGAAACTTTTATTGGGGTATTCGATTCTAGAATTCCGTTATTCAATATTTTTACTCTTCCTAAATTATAATCTACAGTATAATCTGTTCCTTCTATCAATTTTATTCCACCTGCCATTACACTAACCGCTCCTTGTGGAACATTTAAAGCATTCAATGGAATATCTGAACTTACTGATGATTGGTATTGGCCTTTAAACATAAACCTATTTTTTGCAGGAATTTGTTGCGCAGCTGTTCTCGTAGAATCATATAATTCTGTAAATACTATTTTATTGATAATCGTTGGATCAATATTTTTTTCAATCATCTTATTCTTCAAAGTTTGACCAAAAGGTTCCACTGTTGAAAAATAAATTCGTCCATTTTTCGGATTGATTGTACCGCCGTTATCTGCTTTATTGCCATTAAAATTAATTGGAGCAAAATCGAATAATCCATCTGAAAAAGGTTGATTGTTCACATTCATCTTATCCATACCTAACATTGATACCAACTGAGTTTTATCCAAACCTTCAAACGGGAAAAAATTAACTGGCAATCCAGTAGCTGGATTATTATATAGAACGTCTAATCGAAAACCATTTCGGTCTACTTGGTATGCACCTATGGAATAAACATTCTTCATCATTAAATCCCAGATATGATTCTTAGGATTGGTTAACGTAGGCTTCAATAGTTTTAAGACCAGTGCATTTTTTCCATCTACACCATCTGTTGAGAATTGTCCAACTTGATAGGTTTTACCTTGAAACGTATACTCAAAAGAAACGGCCAATACCTCATCGTTCATCAATGGTTGATTCAATGAAATAAATCCTAACAATGGGTTATAGGAGAATTCTTGTTCTGTCAAACGTCGCGCATTTTCAATTTTTTCATAATCAATCGCTTGTCTGAATGGTCCAGGAGTAGTAGCTTTTGAATTCAAACTTGAAACGGCGCCAGAAAATGATTTTACACCTGGATCTTTCGATGCCCAATCGTATAAATTATTCGCATCATTATTAGGTAAACTTCCAACGAAACCACTTACCTTCCCATCAACTTTCATGGGGTCTTGTTCTCCCAAATCAGTAAATGCAATTATATTTCTAGTATTTAACGGGCTATTTATTCGGTTTGTTACCCATACTTCTAATCGTGTGATATTTATTTGAGATTGCACAATTGGTAATTGAGACATCGCTGAATCATAATCATCTCTAAAATTATGTGCTAAAAAATAATGTCGGTTCGTTTCATAGTTATCAGCAATAAACTCAAAGTTTTGAACTTGGGCTTTTCCAGTGATATTTATTTCTTGACGTTTACCTTTAGACTGGGATAATATATTATCTACTGTTAATCTTCCAAACTTCAATTTAGTTTTTACCCCAAATAAAGTCTGAGAACCTTGAATCAATGAAGTATTCAATGGCATTGAAACATTCCCCAATTCTAAACTTTGTAAAATTTGATCCTCATCTCCAGTATAAGCTAATTTAGTGACATTCTCAAAATCAAATGCTGCTTGACTATTATAACTTGTAGATATTTTTAATTTGGTACCAATCATACCAACCAAATTAATTTGCATATTTTGCTGAAAATCAAATCTTGTTACCGTACGTTGACTAATCGGTAATACAGGATTATCGTAACGAGATGAATTAATTCCTAAAGATGCTTCCACTGTACCTTGAGGTTTAATCATAATTTCATCTGATCCAAAGAAATTTACAAATCCTTTACCTCCAATTTTTATTGGTGGAATCAACGAACCTCCTGCACCACTTTCTGAATCACCTAATTGTTCTGATTTTTTACTTTCCCAATTTCGTAACTCAGCTTTCTTACGATCGTATTTTAAGTATTCCTCCAATGTCATCATTGAAGGATTTCTATAATTCACGGAAGAATTTGAATTTAATTTTTCTTGGAAAATATATTTTCTTGTTATTGGATCATAAACGATTGTTTTCTCCACCTTAGATGGATCACCTAAATCAAAACGTTGATTACCAGATTGTGATGGATCTAATGTTTTTTGAATTGGAAATACTAAATTATTTTCCTTTTCTTGAGCAAAAACTGAAGAAATAAATAGAACAGAACAAAAAATCAAATAATTTTTTATTCCATTAAAAAACAACGATATTTTAATAACTTGTTGCTGCAATTACTACAATATTTTTAACGCAGCTTTTATTATTTGCTCCACCGTATCATTTTCTTGAACCACTTTATCAATTGCCTTTTCTGCATTTTTTTTATCAAAACCTAAAGAAGTTAATGCTATTAACGCATCAAACTTAATTGTATTGTGTACAACCGGAAATTCAGTTGAAGAAAACTGCATTTTCTGCATTTTATCCTTTAAATCCACAATAACACGTTGTGCTGTTTTTATTCCTATTCCTTTTATTCCTTGAATAATTCGAACCTCTTCAGAGATTATAGCACGTGCAATTTCTTCTGGTGTCAATGAAGACAACATAATCATCGCAGTATTTGGCCCTATCCCTGAAACAGAAATCAATTGTAAAAACATTTCACGTTCCTCTTTTTGGGAAAAACCGTATAGTAACTGTGCATCTTCTCGCACAATAAATTGAGTGAAAATTTTCACCTGCTCCTCATTGCCCAATGAAGAAAAAGTATTTAAAGAAATTTTAACTTCATAACCTATCCCACCACATTCAATTACTAAACTAGTGGGATTTTTTTCAATAAGTCTTCCTGATAAATGAGTTATCATTTCCTATTTATTTTGTGCGTCTACTACGGCAACTTTTACCATATTTACTATTTCTCGAACACTTGCACCCATTTGAACTACATGAATGGATTTTTTTAAACCAACTAAAATTGGACCTATTGTTTCCCCATCTAGCATTTCCTGAAGTAATTTATAGGCAATATTTCCAGATGATAAATTTGGAAATATTAATGTATTTACTTGTTTGTTAGCTAAAGAAGAAAAAGAAAACTTCTCCATCATTAAATCGTTATTCAAAGCAAAATTTGCCTGAACTTCCCCATCCACAATCAAAGAAGGATATTTTTCATGTAAGATATCTACTGCTTTTGCCATTTTATTCGAATCTACTCCAGGAGAAGAACCGAAATTAGAGTAACTTAACAATGCAATTTTAGGAGTTACTTTGAACTTACGAATTGTCTTAGCAACATTATTAGTGATCTCCGCAATTTGATCAGCTGTTGGATCCATATTGATTGTAGTATCTGCTAAAAACAATGGACCTCGTTTTGTCATTAAAATATACAAACCAGCTACTACGTTAACATCTTTTTGAGTTCCTATCGTTTGAAGCGCAGGTCGAACAACATCTTTATAATTTCTTGTAACTCCAGAAATCATTGCATCTGCTTCACCCGTTTCAACCATCATTGCACCAAAATGGTTTCTTTCACGCATGATTTGAATCGATTCAAATTCTGTAAATCCTTTACGTTTTCTTTTTTCAAAGAAAGATTTTCCATAAAGAATTCTACGTTCTGTTTCCTCTTCTGATTTAGGATCAACAATCTGAAATTCATTGAATTCTAAAGCGTATTCCGCAATTATAGACTCAATTTTACGTTTATTACCGAGTAAAATTGGAAACGCCACACCTTCTTCGTAAGCAAACTGAGCTGCTTTTAACACTTTATAATTATCTGCTTCTGCAAAAACAACACGTTTTGGATTTGATTGCGCTTTCACTGTAATGTTACGTAACAGTTTATTATCTAATCCCAATCTATTTTTTAATTCAGATTCATATGCTTTCCAATCTGTAATTGGTTTTTTAGCAACACCCGACTCCATTGCAGCTCTCGCTACAGCCGGAGCAACATAATAAATTAATCGGTTATCTAAAGGTTTAGGAATTATTGATTCTCTACCAAAAGAAATATTGTTTCCTCCATACGCTTCAATTACTTCCTCAGGAATTGATTCTTTTGCTAAAGAAGCGATCGCATGCACAGCAGCCAATTTCATTTCTTCATTGATCGTAGTTGCCCTTACATCTAATGCACCTCTAAAAATAAATGGAAACCCCAACACATTGTTTACTTGATTAGGATGGTCAGATCTACCTGTTGCCATGATAATGTCTTTTCGAACAGAAATTGCATCTTTATAGGAGATTTCAGGCTCTGGATTCGCTAACGCAAAAACAATTGGATTCTCTGCCATTGATGCGATCATCTCTTTGGAAACTAGATTCCCTTTTGATAATCCAACAAAAACATCTGCATTCACAAACATGTCTTGCAACGATTTATCTCCAGTTGTATGAGCGCCAAACAATAATTTATTATCCTCTAAATCTTTTCTTCCTGAATGTAACAAACCTCTACTATCAAACATATAAATGTTCTCAAGTTTTGCTCCCAAACAAGTATACAATTTTGCACATGACATAGCAGCAGCTCCAGCTCCAGAAATTACAATCACTACGTCTTCAATTTTTTTATTTGCTAACTCTAACGCATTCAAAAGTGCAGCAGAAGAAATAATTGCAGTTCCATGCTGATCATCGTGCATCACAGGAATATCTAACTCCTCTTTCAATCTGCGTTCAATTTCAAAAGCTTCAGGAGCTTTAATATCTTCTAAATTAATCCCGCCAAAAGTTGGGGCAATCGCTTTAACTGTTTGAATAAACAGTTCTGGGTCACTCGCATCCACTTCAATATCAAACACATCAATATCTGCGAAGATTTTAAATAAAACCCCTTTACCCTCCATAACTGGTTTAGATGCCTCAGGACCAATGTTTCCCAAACCTAAAACAGCTGTTCCATTAGAAATAACAGCAACTAAATTTCCTTTAGAAGTATATTTATAAACATCATCAATATTTTCCGCAATACGAATACAAGGCTCAGCTACACCTGGAGAATAAGCCAATGACAAATCACGTTGAGAAGCATAGGGTTTTGTAGGAACTACTTGAATTTTACCTGGTCTTCCTGAAGAATGGTATTCCAACGCATCTTGTTTTCTAATTTTTGCCATCTTTGATTGAAATTAATATTCAACACAAAATTAGCAAAATATAGCGTTAATAATACGTGGTTTTAATGAATAGATAGTTAATTTAAAACTAAATTAATGACGAACAATCAAACGCTCTGTTTTTACACATTCGTTATCTAAGTAAAAATTCACGATATAAATATTACTTTTAAACTCAGACAAATCAATTTTTTTAACTGCATCAAGATCATCAGAATAAACTTCAACTCCAATGCTGCTATAAATCTTAAAAGTCAAACTTGAATATTGTTTTTTAGGAGTTATAATTAAGAACTCACTTGCAGGATTAGGATAAATAGAAATTGAAACTTCTGTTCCTACTATGTCTTCCATGTTTTCACCAAAAGATACAAAAGAAAGAAAACTCCCTAAACTTAATACTAGTATAAAAATCCTCATAATTAAATTGTAATAAATTATAGCATCATAAATACTCTAAGGTATTTTAACTTATACAATAAATATAAGATTTTTTTCTAAAAAAAGAAATTATTTATTAGATAAAAATGATTTTAATCGATTGATTACATCGATTTCTATTGGATCAACATCATTTAAATCAGACAAATAAAATGAAGCCCAATCAACGACATTGATAAAATAAATAGCACGTTCAATTAAGGAATCACCCTCTGGTACCAATCTAAATATATGAGGCGTTTTTGTTTTAAAATGATCAATGGAAAATTCTAAACGTAACTGATTTTTTGGATGTAAATCTTTAGAATCAAAAATCAACACTCCACAACGCTCATCTGCTAATCCCCAACCAACAAGTTCATTGTGATTCATCTCAGGAATTACATGGTGATTACATAAAATTTTAGCATTTTCATTGAATTGTTGACGTGCTCGTATAGCTACTGCTTCGTAATTTGATGCGGAATACATCAACACTAACTTATTCTTTAAAAAAGCTGCTAATTCTTTTGCTGAAGCATGAATCTGTTCATTAAAATCTACTAATAGATTTTTAGATGATTGATAATCTTTTATAAAAGTATCGTTCGTTAATCCTAATTGAAAGAAAATTGTAAGCAATTGTCCCACTGAAAAAGCCAATGCTGTTCTTGGAGGATTTCCACTTGGGATTTCCATGCAATCGTAATTATTCTTTTCACAAAAAGCAACCAATGCACCACCAGATGATATACCTATTATGAAAGCTTTTAACTCTTTTGCTTCATGAAGACAACTTAATGTCTCTTCCGTTTCACCGGAATAAGAAGAACAAATAACTAGGGTAGAACTATTGACAAATTTTGGTAGAGTATAATCTTGACAAACAACCACAGGTATTTGTAATGAATTCTCTAACCATTGAGCGACTAATTTACCGCCGATTCCTGAACCACCCATCCCACATATCACCACACTCTTTAATTGTTCAGATGGTTTTTTTAATGTATATGATGCTGCTATACGTAACGATTCTTCAATATTTTCAGGAAAAGAAGCAATTAAATCTCTCATAATCTATAATTAAGTTACGAAAATAATTTTTTTATTTAAAATAACACTGAATATAAAATAAAAAAGCCCATTAAATAATGGGCTTTTCCTATTTAGACTAAAAAAGACTATTCTTCGTCATCATCATCTCCAGCATCAGAACCTTTTGCAGCTCCTCTTGCCATTCTTACAGATACAACAACTGCGTTTGTAGGCTCTAAAAACTTCAAACCATTCGACTCAATTTGTCCAACACGAATTGATTGACCGATACGCAATTTAGTAATATCTAAAGTAATCGCTTCTGGTAAATCAGTCGGTAAACCAACTACTGTTAAACGACGGAATACTTGTAATAATTTACCACCCGCTAACACACCTCTAGAAGCTCCAGTTAAACGAACAGGTAAAGCAACTTTAACAGGTTTTGAATCATTTAATTCATAAAAATCAACGTGTTTTACTGCTCCAGTAATATTATCTTGTTGTAAATCTTGAATGATAGCTTTCGCAACTTTACCTTCAACATCGATTTCAACTTGATAAACATCTGGTGTGAAAACTAATTTTTCAACCTCAATTTTTCTAACAGAAAAATGTACTTGTGTACCTTGTCCATAAAGAACACATGGTACTCTTTCCTCTTTTCTCAAAGCGTTAGCATCTTTTTTCCCTACGTTTGTTCTTAACAAACCGCTCAATTTTGATACTTTCATTATAAATTATTTAGTTTAAGTTTACGAAATTACAAAATGTTTACTTATAGATTGATTATTAATCAAACTTTTTATTACATCTGCAAACAATACATCTACTGGTAAAACATGAATTTTAGGAGATGACTTTTTAAGAGGAATTGTATCAGTCACATAAAGTGCTGTTAAATCAGAATTTTCAATTCGTTCGTAAGCAGGGCCTGATAAAATAGGATGCGTACAAAATGCCCGAACACTTTTTGCGCCTTTTTGCATAAATAATGTTGCAGCAGCTGTGAGAGTACCTGCTGTATCACACATATCGTCTACCAATAAAACATCTTTCCCTTCAACATCTCCAATCACAGTCATTTCAGCAACTTCATTGGCCTTCTTTCTATGTTTATGACACAAAGCTAACCCAACATTAAATACCTTTGCATATGAATTCGCTCTCTTTGCACCTCCTGCATCTGGAGCTGCAATGACTAAATTTGAAGTTTTACTCAATTCTTCCATTACAGGTAAGAAAATGGTAGAACCATATAAGTGATCTACAGGAACTTCAAAAAACCCTTGAATCTGGTCTGCGTGTAAATCCATTGTAATAATTCGATCTACTCCAGCAGCCATTAACATATTTGCTACCAATTTAGCGCCAATCGCAACACGCGGTTTATCTTTTCTATCTTGTCTTGCAAAACCAAAATAGGGCATCACCGCAATAATTTTTCGTGCCGAAGCTCTTTTTGCTGCATCTACCATCAATAATAATTCAAATAAATTATCACTTGGAGGCATTGTAGATTGAACTAAAAAAACATCCATCCCACGGACAGTCTCCTCAAAAGATGGTTGAAACTCCCCGTCACTAAAACTCAAAACATTTACATCTCCAAGTTCAACTCCATAAGAATGAGCGATTCTATTTGCTAAATCAACAGATGCTCTACCTGCAAAAATTTTTACTCCATTTGGCATAATATCTTCTTTATTACTAATGTCAAAATTAGAGGTAATTATTGAATTGGTACACGCTATGGTGCAATTATTTTTTTTTGTTAAACACATTATTATTTTGTAAATTTAATATGAGTTCATTGAAAAACATTTTATCTCAATTCATTTGATAATTATCTACAATTCAAGAATTAATAGACTCCTGAATATTAATTAATTATTAATGATTTAGATATTTTTTGCTATTCACATTGTCTTTGGGAAAAGTCATTGCGTTGACAGTAAACGTGAATTCTTTCACACGTACTTTTAGTAAAAAAATGATCATGGCTAAGAAACAAAAAGTCTATGTATTAGACACGTCCGTGTTATTACACGATCATCACTCTTTGATTAACTTCAAAAAAAGTGATGTTGCTATTCCAATTACGGTATTGGAAGAGTTAGATAAATTCAAAGTTGGAAACGATATAAAAAACTTTGCAGCCCGAGAGGTGATTCGTTTCATTGATAAAATTGCAGGTAAAGGAAATCTTCAAGATTGGATAAAATTAGGACACGATTTAGGTAAATTTAAAATCGTACTTGATTCCTCCCCAAAAGAAATAAACGCGGAATACATTTTTTCAGTCGGTAAAAACGACCATAAAATTCTAAATTCAGCATTGGTGCTTAAAGAAGAGCTTGGTTCGAAAGATGTTATCTTAGTTACGAAAGATATCAATCTAAGAATCAAAGCAAAAGCTTTGGGTTTACTATCTGAAGATTATGAAACAGGAAAAGTGGATGGAGAATTTTTAGAAGAAACTTCATACAATCAAATTGAAAACTTAGAATCTGAAGTAATTCGTTCTATTTACACAAAAGAAAGTATCCCTGAAGATGGTATTTTAGGTGATAAAAAAATTGCGAATGGCTACTATATTCTTAAAAATGGTAAGACCTCTACATTAGCATATTACAACCCAACTAATGACCACATTGAAAAAGTAGATAAACCATTTGTGTACGGAATCAAAGCTAAAAATGCAGAACAAGCATTTGCATTACATGCTTTACTTAACAACGACATCAAACTTGTCGCATTACAAGGCGTAGCTGGTACAGGAAAAACACTTTTAGCTTTAGCAAGTGCTTTAGAAATGCACAATCAATACCAACAAATAATACTAGCAAGACCATTAGTACCTCTTTCAAATAAAGAAATTGGTTTTCTTCCTGGAGATGCAAATGAAAAAATATCTCCTTACATGGAGCCACTATGGGATAATTTAAAATTTATTAAATCGCAGTTTGGAGAAAATGAAAAGAAACACAAAGCGATTGTAGAAATGGAAAAAGAAGGCAAATTAATGATAACTCCTTTAGCGTTTATCAGAGGAAGAAGTTTGTCCAATATTCTTTTTATCATAGACGAAGCACAAAATTTAACACCTCATGAAGTTAAAACAATTATTACTAGAGCAGGTGAAAATACTAAAATCATCTTTACAGGAGACGTGAAACAAATCGACACACCCTATTTGGACGAACATAGTTGTGGTTTATCTTACATTATTGAAAAACTAAAAAATCAACCATTGTTTGCACAAGTAAAACTTGAAAAAGGAGAACGCTCAGAATTAGCGAATCTTGCAAATGAATTACTGTAAATTACTATTCCTCTGAAATTATTTGGAGGAATAGTTTTTAAAAATCTAAAAAATCATCCAATGATCTTCTGTCTTTTTTAGTTGGTTTACCTGTACCATTTTGTCGATAAACACTCTGGGAATCAACATAGAGTTTGAATTTTTCAATTTCCTCTAAAGGTGTAATATCTTCTAAATAATCTATTACTAATTTTGGACCAACTCTTTTATCGATTAAAGCCTTTATCTTGTAAGTAAATACTGCCGAGTTTTTTAATACGTGAATTACATCGCTTACTTTTACATCTTTAGATGGTTTAACATCTAATCCGTTGATTCTAATTTTACCTTTTGAAATTAATTCTGTTGCAATGCTTCTTGTTTTTGTTAAGCGAACAGACCAAACAAACTTATCGAATCGTATTGCCATAAAACTGAAAGTTAAAAGACACAAAAAACCTCAGCTTGAAAACTGAGGTAGCAATTAATTTTAGTGAATTCCTGGAGCAAAATCTTTTGTTCCTAAATCGCGCAACATTTTTGTATGCTCTTTCAATGCACCATAAAATGTGTTGAATGAAAAATAAGGCAGATTATACTCTTTCGCAGTATTCTCAACTATTTTAGATAATTTCTTGTAGTGTACATGACTAATATTAGGAAACAAATGGTGTTCCACTTGAAAATTTAACCCACCAACATACCAAGAAAACCAAGTAGATTTAGGAGCAAAATTCGCTGTATTGTATAATTGATTCACAGCCCAGTCTGCCTCAACTTCACCTGACTCATTTGGAACTGGATAAGTAGAAGAAGGAATCACGTGAGCAGGCTGAAAAATTGCTGCTAATACTAAACCTGCAACAAAATGCATACTTAAAAAACCAAGAATAATTCCATACCAAGGCAATGTTGAAAAAAAGAAAGGTAGTCCAAGAACTATAGTAAAATACAACACTTTTGTGATAATAATATTTCTTACCAAACGACTGTATGTAATATTTTGAGTTTTTAATAAATCTTGCCCTTTAAATCGTTTTGCTTGCACAAAATCTTTCACTGTACACCACATCAAAGTCATCATTCCATAAAAAAACCAAGCGTAAAAATGTTGGTATTTATGGTATTTTAACCTTTTTGCATGAGGAGTAAAACGCATTAAAAAACCAGGGTTAATATCCTCATCCATACCAGTAACATTGGTATAAGTGTGGTGTAACACATTGTGTTGAATTCTCCAATTAACATCAGAACCACCTACACCATTGATAACCAATCCTAACAATTTATTGATACGATCATTCTTAGAATACGCACCGTGATTTGCATCATGCATAATGGATAAACCAACACCCGCCATACCTAACCCCATAACAATCCACATCAAGAATGAAACCCATGTAGTAGTAATGATGGTATTCATCAAAATAAATGGTGTAACATAGAGTGAAATCATGAATATGGTTTTAATAACCATACCACTATTGGCATATCTAGATAAATTATTTTCTTTGAAATATTCTCTAACACGTGATTGAAGAGTTTTATAAAACTCTGCATTGTGATTCTTAGCGAACGTAACTGTAGGTAAACTCATAAGTTTTAAATAAAAAACAAAGTTATGCGATTTTAACCGAATTTTTTTAAAATAATTTAAATAAACAAACAATAAATAGTTAAAAACTTTAAAATATTGATTACTAACCATCAACAAATATGATTGGTCATAAACAAATAAATTTCAATTATTTTTGTTTCAACAACATTAATTGATA
Source organism: Candidatus Planktophila lacus (assembly GCA_943325145.2). Lineage (GTDB taxonomy): Bacteria > Bacteroidota > Bacteroidia > Flavobacteriales_D > Crocinitomicaceae > CANHVK01. The sequence goes on from CALPOI020000002.1 coordinate 16,950, forward strand.
GTATTGCAATTATCAACTAATAGAAATGATTTCAATTTGCCACTAACAAAAAATACAATGAAAGACTCACAAAATTACTGCTTAGATTATTTTAATAAGAAAAGAGTAAACACTATAGAAGTTCAAATAGGTTCAGTAAAAATTGGTGGAGAAAATAATATTCTTGCGCAATCTATGACCACAACAGATACGATGGATACCATAGGTTCTGTTGAGCAGTCAAAAAGAATGATTGATGCAGGCTGTGAACTAGTTCGACTTACTGCTCCATCCAAAAAAGAAGCAGAAAATTTGGGTGAAATAAAACGTTTACTCAATGAAGCAGGTTATAACAAACCCCTTGTTGCTGACATTCATTTTACACCAAATGCAGCAGAAATTGCAGCTCAACTAATTGAAAAAGTTCGTGTAAATCCAGGAAATTATGCTGATAAGAAAAAATTTGAAGAAATTGATTTTACTGAAGATACTTACAATGAAGAACTTAAGCGCATTGAAGAGAAATTCACTCCATTAGTTGAAATTTGCAAACTACACGGAACTACACTACGCATTGGAACAAACCATGGATCACTCTCAGATCGAATACTAAGTAGATTCGGTGATACACCTGAAGGAATGGTTGAATCAGCAATGGAATTCCTTCGCATATGCAAAAAAAACAATTTTCATAAGATTGTTATCTCTATGAAAGCAAGCAATACGCTTGTTATGGTGCATGCTTATCGATTATTAGTAAAAACCATGCATGAAGAAGATATGTATTATCCACTTCATCTGGGAGTAACTGAAGCAGGGGATGGGGAAGACGGTAGAATTAAATCAGCAGTAGGTATCGGAGCTTTACTTGAAGATGGTCTAGGAGACACATTAAGAGTATCACTTACTGAAGATCCAGAATTTGAAATACCTGTTGCTAAAAAACTAATTGAAAAATCTTTATTGGAAAATACTCTACCGATAAATCAAAACAATGAAATAACATACAATCCTTTTGAATACAACAGAAGAAAATCTTATAAAATTCATACAATTGGAGAAAAAAATGTTCCTGTTGTAATTGCAGATTTATCTTCAAAATCAACAATTACACCCGCTAATTTTTTTGGTTTAGGTTACAATTACAGTATTGAATTAGACAAATGGCACCTTCAAGATTTAGCTGCGGACTTTGTGTTTATTGGTAATAACAATCTAGAATTTGAACTTCCGGGTACTCTAGGCGTAATTCAAAACTACTCTAAGTGGAATGAATCGAGTAAACACAAACAAAACTATTATCCACTATTTTCAAGTGACGAAGAAATTTATGAAACCAATAATGTTCCATTTTTTATTGAAATAAAAGACACGAAAATTCCGATCGAAAAAATTAAAAACAATCCCAATGCAATTCTTGTATTGACAACAGATTATTCAAACAAAACTCAAATCTATCGTAAGATAAGAGTAACACTGGACAAGGAAAACATACTTAACCCAGTTATTTTAAAGTACAATTACCAAATCGATGACGAAGAAAAGTTTCAACTATATGCTTCAAGTGATTCAGGAAACCAATTTATAGATGGATTTGGTGATGGAATTTGGATTACTGGAAATTCATCTACTGTATTTTTAAACTCTCTTTCGTTTGGAATTCTCCAAGCAACACGAACAAGAATATCGAAAACTGAATATATTTCTTGTCCATCTTGTGGAAGAACACTATTTGATTTACAAGAAACTACAGCAAAAATTAGAAGTAAAACATCTCACTTAAAAGGAATAAAAATTGGTATAATGGGTTGCATTGTGAATGGACCTGGAGAAATGGCTGATGCTGATTACGGTTACGTAGGAACAGGACCAGGAAAAATCCATTTATACAAAGAAAAAACAGTCGTTCGTAAAAACGTTTCAGAAAACGAAGCTGTTGATGCCTTAATTCAGTTAATAAAAGAAAATGGTGATTGGATAGAACCTAAATAATTATATCTTTTCTTTTTTGAAAACATAAATTTGAGAGCTATAACCGTGATTTTTAGCGTATAAATTTGATTTTAAACCATTTATAACACCATTAACTACGGATCCATTCTTATATTTCTCTGATAACATACTTACATAGTAAGCATCGAACTTCATTGGAAGAATTTCAATACAATTCATACCAAAAGATTTTAATAGTAATTGTATCGTGTTTTTCTGAAAGTGATAAAGGTGACGTGGAACATCATAAGCTGCCCAATAAGACTTATAAAACTTAGCATCCCAAGAATCCATATTTGGTACAGCAACAAACAAGTAACCTCCTGTTTTTAAAACTCTTACAATTTCAGAAAGGTCCCGTTTAAGATGGTAAACATGTTCTAATACATGCCACATTGTAACTATATCTTTAGAATCAGAAGGAATACTTGTCAACTCTTCTAAGGTATCTAACGATAAATTAAAATTTTGTTTTGCGTATTTTCTCGCATCTTCATCTGGTTCTAAACCTTGAATTTCATATCCTTGAGTTTGAGCCAAATTTAAAAAATGTCCAGTACCAGCTCCAATATCTAACAATGAATTTCCTTTGGAATAATTAGAAAGTAATTTTACCTTCTGTTTTAGTGTATAATTTCTTACAATAGAATAAACACGATTTATAATTCCTTTATTTGAAGAGGAGTGTGAAACATATTCTTCACTTTTATAATAATTTCCAATAGTAGTTTCAGCTGGTATTGGATTTGTAAAATGAAAACCACAACTAGAACATTTCACAATAGTGAATTCCTCTTTTGTAATCATCCAATCTTTTAAATCAATAAAAGATTCGAATTCTGCATGTTCACAAACTGGACATGCGTTTATTGTATTTAATTGTTCCACGTGAAACTACCTTCCTAAATAAATTAATAAAACAGATATATCACTAGGGGATATACCACTAATTCTAGATGCTTGACCAATAGTAGCAGGACGAATTAAATTGAACTTTTCACGAGCTTCTAGTGATATACTGAATAAATGAGAATAATCTAAATCGGATGGAATAGCTAATTCATCCAATTTGTTCATTTTTAAAGCCATTTCTTGCTCTCGTTGAATATAACCGTCGTATTTAATTTGTATTTCTGTTTGTTCAGAAATGCTTTCATGAATTTGATCGAATTCATTAATCACCGATAAAACATTAGAATCCATAGATTTAATATGCTCTAAGGATAAATTAGGTCTAACTAAAACTGAAGTAAGCTTAACTTGTTGATTTATTGGGGTGCTATCTAAAGATTCTAAAACAGGATTAGCTTGATTCGGTTTTATACCTGTGATTGATAAATAATTTCTTAGTTCTGAAACGCCTTTAATTTTAGAATTAACTATCGCTAAAGTACTGTCATCCACCATGCCAATTTGATGAGCTAAAGGAGTTAAACGAATATCAGCATTATCTTGTCGTAACAAAATTCTATATTCAGCTCTACTCGTAAACATTCTATATGGTTCCTTAGTTCCTTTTGTAATTAAATCATCAATTAAAACACCGATATATGCATCTGAACGATTTAGAATAAATGGATCTAATTCATTAATTTTTCTATGTGCATTAATACCAGCCATTAAACCTTGACAAGCTGCTTCTTCATAACCAGTAGTACCGTTTATTTGACCAGCAAAATATAAACCATTTATTAATTTAGTTTCAAGAGTATGTTTTAACTGAGTAGGGGGGAAGTAGTCATATTCAATCGCATAACCAGGACGAAACATTTTAACATTTTCAAAACCAGGAATCGTTTTTAAAGCACTTAATTGTACTTCCTCTGGTAGAGAAGTGCTAAATCCATTTAAATAAATCTCAACAGTTTTCCAACCCTCTGGCTCAATAAATAATTGATGTCTATCTCTTTCTGCAAAACGATTAATTTTATCTTCTATACTTGGGCAATAACGAGGGCCTGTACTTTTTATAGCACCATTAAACATTGGAGAACGATCAAAACCTGAACGTAATATCTCATGTGTAAGAGTAGAAGTATAAGTTATATGGCAAGAATGTTGGTGTTTCAAAGCAGAAGTAGACGATGAATAACTAAATTTTGAAGGTTTCTCATCACCCTGTTGAACTTCGAATTTTGAATAGTCCAAAGATCTACCATCCAAACGAGGTGGAGTTCCTGTCTTCATTCGTCCAGCTTCAAAACCCAATTGAACTAAATCTTCTGTAATTCCAGTAGAAGCACGTTCAGCTGCACGACCACCTCCAAATTGTTTATCACCTAAATGAATTAAACCATTTAAAAAAGTACCATTGGTTAATACAACAGCAGAAGAATAGATACTAATTCCTAAACTTGTTTTTACTCCTTTAACAGATCCACCTTCAACAATCAAACCGGTACACATATCTTGCCAAAAATCAACATTTGGATTTTGTTCCAAATAAAGTCGCCATTCTTCAGCAAACAACATTCTATCATTTTGAGTACGCGGAGACCACATAGCAGGACCTTTAGAACGATTTAACATCCTAAACTGAATAGCACTTTTATCACTTACTATTCCTGAACCACCACCCAAAGCATCAATTTCACGAACTATTTGACCTTTAGCAACACCACCCATAGCAGGATTACAACTCATTTGAGCAATTGTATTCATGTTCATTGTTATCAACAAAACAGAACTACCTAATTTGGCAGCAGCATTAGCAGCTTCACAACCAGCATGACCACCACCAACAACAATAACATCGTATTTCTTTAACATAAATATAGTTTCACGTGAAACAAAATTAACTGATGGGGTAGGGTAGATATAATTTGTTTCACGTGAAACAAACTATATTATAGACAAATAAAAATCTTCTTTAGAGCGCATGATTTTTTCTTCACTAACTGACTTGTCTCCGTAACCACATAGGTGTAAAACACCATGAACTAAAACACGATAAAGTTCAGTTAAAAAAAGAACATTGTAGGTTAAAGCATTTTCTTTAACTCTGTCAATACTAATAAATAAATCTCCTGAAACTTCTGAGTCTGCAGAATAATCAAACGTAATTATATCAGTATAATAATCATGGTCTAAGTATTCCTTATTAACAGATAAAAGGTAATCATCTGAACAAAAAATAATTGAAATTGGACCGCAAACTTTGTTTTCAGAAACACAAACGTTAGTTAACCAACTAATAATCAAATCATTATTTAATTCAAAAACATCAATTTGCTCAAAAGTAAAATCTATCATTTTATTTATTGAATACAATTATAGCAGAAGCACCATTGTTTTCATAAATCAATTCGTCTGCTAAATTCTTAATTAAGAAAATACCTCTACCGTTTTCTTTTTCTATGTTTTCGGGTGCTGTAGGATCAGGAAGATTCAAATAATCAAAACCTAAACCTTCATCACTGATACGAAAATAAAAAGATGATTCATCTTCAGAAACTTCAATAGAAACAATTTTAGATTCTGAATATTGATTACCATGAATAATTGCATTATTTACAGCTTCAGTTACACCAATAAGGACATTTCCATATACATCTTCATTTACATGAATTGTATTACAAACTCTATCAATTAAAGATTCTACAAGAACTAAACTTGTTAAACTAGAAGGAATCGTTAATTTTTCAATTATTATAGAATCTATGCCCATTACTTTTCAATTTGAGTTCACTGAATTATAAAACTTCATTGAAATAACTACTCGATTTGTCTTTATAATATTTCTTATAAACAGGTTCAATCGTTTTAATTAAATCAATTTGTTTTAGCTTTTTTTGATTATACTCATTTATCGATTTAAGGTTACTATTTTTATAATCTTTTCCTGATTTTGATTGTCTTTTTTCATCAAAACCTTTTTCTCTTAAGGCTTCTTCACTTTCCAATAAACGTGTTAATATTTCTTTTTGACGTTTAATTAAATCTGAATTTTTAGTGCGATTAATTAAATCTTTTTCTTGTTGTTCAAGAGATTTAATTAGAGGATTAAGTTTGTTACCTGAACCTTTACCATCATTGTTTAATTCTTTCTTTAATTGCTCTAAACGTTGTCTAAGAGCAGATTGTTGAGCAGCCATTTTAGCTATTTCTTTACCAGACATACCTTGACCTTCTTTTCCATTAGGTAATGAACCTCCTGGTTTGTCACCCGGTTTTTTTACTCCCTGTTGTTTTGCTTTTTCTAATTTTTCAAGTTGCTTTTTTAACATTTCCTTCATGTCGTCAACATCACCTGCAGAACCTGATTTACCAGGTTTAGGATTAGGACAAGAACCATCACCCTTACCATCAGCATTCATTTCAGATTGCATATTTTGTAAAGATTCATTCAATAATAAAGCTAAATTATTGATACCAGTCATCGCAAACTGTAAATAAGTTGTTATTCTATTTTTTTGATGTTCATCAATCGCTTCAATTGATGAATTAAAATTTTCATTGATTGTATTTAATTCCTTGTCTATAAATGTTGCAATAGATGCTTGTCTTTTTGCTAAGCGCAACAAACTATCTTCTACAAGTTTAAAATCATCCATTAAGGAGCGTTGTAAACGTCCTTTAGACTTATAAGATGGGTCATTGGTAGATAAAGAGGTGAAATCCTTTAAAATTGATTCTTGATTAAAACTAAGGGTTATTAGATTCTCTAATAAAAGACGAATAGATTCCATATCTTCTCCCTTTTGTTTTTTATTTGCAGAGGATTGCTTTTTATTTAATTCATCAGAAAGTTTTTTCATTTCAGAAGCAGCCTTTTGCTGATTTTTTGTAGCTTTTTTTTCATTTCCTTTTTCTAGAGCATCTTTTGCATTGTTTAATTCATTCTGTATGTCTTTCTCTGTTTCAGTAGAAGGAGTAAGTGGAAGAGGTGCTAATAATTGATCATTTAGTTTATTTAATTCTTTTAAATCTTCTTTTAAGTCCTCAAAACGTTTATTTATTTCATTCTGCTTTTTTATAGAACTTTCTTTATCAATTTTGTTATTGTCCAATTTATCTTTCAAAGATTCTTGTTCTTTTGAAAGTTCATTTAATTCCTTTTCAACAGCGTCAATTTTTTCATTGACTTGCATCTTTTTCAAAAGTTCTAAAGATCTATCTAACTGTTTCTGCATATCTTGAGATTTCACTTCAAGTTTTTCTAATTTTTTATTTAAATTTTCATTATCATTTGACTTCATTAATTCTTCCAATTTATTTAATAAATCTTTCAATTCATCGTCCATGACCTTATCTAATAAATCTTGAATCATTTCCTGTTTTGCAATTAATTCTTTATCTAACTCTGAAAGTTCATTCTTGTTTTCAATACTTTCATTCATTTGATTTTGAAGAGAATTTAATTCTTTTTCAATAGATTTTTGTTGTTCTTTAAGTTGTTGTAATTGATTTAACTTATTCCATTCAGATGATTTATCATTCAGTAAATCTTTTTTTAATCTGTCAACATTTTTTTCAAACTGTTGGGCTTTTGTAAACAATTTATTCATTTTGTCTTTCGCTAAATCTTGTTCAGAATCTCTTTGTTCATTCAATTTATCTAAACTAGGAAGTTGAAAAGAACTTAATGAAGATTTAGAAGATTTAGGTCCGTTCACTCCATCATTGTCAAAAACTTCAAAATAATAATCAATGCGATCGTTTAATGAAAGATTCTCTTCTTTAAAATCGATTGCAAAATTAAACTGTTGGTGAGTGCTTGAAAGAACACTAATTTTCTTTTTCTTTTCAATTAGTTTACCAGAGGAATTTATTTTGTAAACAAAATACAATTGTGAAATACCATAATCATCTATTAATTCACCAGTAAAATAACGAACTGAAGTTATAAGAGAATCTTTTAACTCATGCGTATGAATTTCAGGAAAGGCATCTTTAGTAACTTGATAAAAATAGTTAACAGAGTCAATTTTGCTAACAAATGCATTCTTGTAGATTAATTTTAATTGTTGAGAAGATTTAAATACTTTGCTAAATTCAATATCAGTAGTAGAAAAAGACTCTTTTTTATTTCCCAAATTAAACACTACAGATGAAGTATTTTTTGTTTTAACAAACCATGTCACTTTAGTACCCTCAGGAATGTCAATATCACCAATATTCTCTATAAATTCATCTTTTCTTCCAATGTAAGAAGGAAAATTTAATTGTGCATTTAAAACTCCAATTGTAGCTTTAGGTTGAACTTTAACAAAATAACTTGCACTTGTAAACCCATTTGCTTCAAAATGAAATTTTAAATCAGTCGATAAACGTTCTAATAAAAAAGAATTATCAATACGAGTAGACTTTTGCATTAAGAATTTGCCTTGAGAGGAAACCAAATAAACTTTAGATGGTAATAAATTACCTATTGTTTGAACATTAATTTGTAAATCTTCTCCCTCCTGTAATTGAAAATTCGTATTCTTTAAAATAAACTCAAATGGAGCATCCATTTTAAATTCCTTATCATAATTAACAACTCGTTTTGTGCTTTGAGTAAAAATGGCTGGAAAAAATAATGCTAATAAAAATGTAACTAAAAGAAGTGGAAAAATCCATTTAAAATATTTATAGTTCTTTTTTAAATCAATACCATTAACGAATGGAATAGATGAAATTGATTTAGATCTTTGTTCAATACTCGCTTTTACTAATTCATAACTTGCGCCTTTACTTGTTAATAAAGATGATAACTGTAGAGTATTTATTAATCTATCTGATATTTCAGGGAAAAATTCACCAATAATAGTTGAAGCTTGTTCACGTGAAATTGTTTTACCAAAAGAAAATAATTTTAACAATGGTATGATAACATAAAATGTTAAAATAAAAGAATTAATTAATAGAAAAGTAAAAAATAAAAAAGCTCTAATCAGAGAATTAAATCGCCCAAAAAATTCTAAAGATGTAACAAATAAAAATGAAAGTAAAAAAACACCAACTAAAAGAATTAATCCTTTAACTAATTGATTTTTATAATATTTTCTTATAAATGAATCAATTTGATGGAGTAAAGTATTGAATGAATTCATTTCAATTTTATCTAAAATTTAAACTCACTAAATTAAATAATATTATCAAACAAAAATCAAACGGTATTGCCTATATAGAAATAACGAAAAATAAATATGAAAAGACATTTATATTTGTAGAAAAATTATAAAATGTCTGAAAAACAAGTTCGCGTAAGATTTGCGCCATCACCGACAGGACCACTTCATATGGGTGGAGTAAGAACAGCTCTTTACAACTATTTATTTGCAAAAAAAAATAATGGAACTTTTATTATCCGAATAGAAGACACTGATCAAACAAGATTTGTTCCTGGAGCACAAGATTATATTTTAGATGCACTAAAATGGTGTGGTATTCTTCCAACAGAAGGACCAGGAATTGGTGGTGATTTTGGACCTTATGTTCAAAGTGAAAGAAAAGAAATGTACAAGCCTTATGCTGAACAACTTGTTGAAAATGATAAAGCATATTATGCCTTTGATACACCTGAAGAATTAGATAAAGTTAGAGAACAAGCGAAAGAAATGGGAATGCCTAATTGGCAATACAACAGCGTTACTCGTTCTTCGCTAAAAAATTCATTGACATTACCCGCAGATGAAGTTGCTAAAAAACTAGCAGCAGGAGAACCTTATGTTATTCGTATGAAAATGCCGCGAGATACAGACATAAGATTTGAAGATATGATTCGTGGTTGGGTAATTGTTAACACAAATAATCTAGATGATAAAGTTCTATTCAAAAGTGATGGAATGCCAACATACCATTTAGCGAATATTGTTGACGATTACACAATGAAAATAAGTCATGTGATACGTGGTGAAGAATGGTTACCATCAGCGCCATTACATGTATTACTTTATGAAGCATTTGGTTGGGAAGCGCCAAAATTTGCCCATTTACCTTTATTACTTCGACCAGATGGAAATGGAAAACTTTCAAAAAGAGATGGAGACCGACTTGGTTTTCCTGTTTTTCCTACTAACTGGACAACAGCTGAAGGTGAATTATACTCAGGATATAGAGAAAAAGGATATTTACCTGAAGCTTTTATAAACATGCTCGCTTTCCTTGGATGGAATCCAGGAACAAACCAAGAGTTATTTTCTTTGACAGAATTAGAAGAAGCTTTTACGCTAGAAAGAGTTGGTAAAGCAGGTGCTAAATTTGATGCGGAAAAAACAAAATGGTTCCAACAACAACATTTGCGTAATAAATCAAATGAAGAAATTGTAGAGTTATTTCCGCAAAATATAATTGATAAATACGGAAAAGATAAACTTATTACTGTTTGTGGCCTAATGAAAGAACGAGCAACGTTTGTTGAAGATATTCTCACAGAAGGTAATTATTTACTAGATCGACCAAATAGCTATGACGAAACCGTTGTTTCAAAAAAATGGAATGATCAATCTCCGCTATTAATGAATGAATGGATTAATATTTTAACTACTATTCCTTCATTCGAAGCTGGAGAAATAGAAAAGGAATTCAAACAATTTTTAACAACAAATAATTTAGGAATAGGTGCTGTGCTTCCATTATTTCGATTATTAGTTACAGGTGTTGGTATGGGTCCGAGTATGTTCGAAATAGCAAACTTTTTAGGAAAAGAAGAATGTATTGAACGTATGGAAGAAGGATTAACCAAACTAAATTAAGAAACATAAACCTATGAAAAACCACATACAAGTCAATGGTATTCGTATATACGCTCATCATGGTTGTTTACCAGAAGAAACAAAAATCGGAGGAAATTATATTGTAGATGTTGCAATAGAAACAAATTTTTTAAAAGCAGCAAAAAATGATAGTTTAAGCGATACTATTGACTATGTAATCATCAATAAAATAGTTACAGAAGAAATGGAAATTCCATCGAAACTTATTGAACATGTGGGATATAGAATATACCAAAGTATCCAAAAAGAATGTAACAATATTGATAAATTAACAATTAAAATAACTAAAATTTGTCCACCGATAAATGGTGATGTTGCGAATGTTGCAATTATTATTAGTGAATAATAATAAAGAATTAAAATAATTTTTACATTTGCAACGTAAATGGTCTCGTGGCCGAGCGGCTAGGCACCGGTCTGCAAAACCGTCTACAGCGGTTCGAATCCGCTCGAGACCTCTAAAAAACCTCTAATTTATTAGGGGTTTTTTTTATACCAAACAAAGTTTATTCATCAAAAGATCTTTATAAGATCCACCAATAGGTAATAATAGCTCCTTATTTTCTAAACGTAAATTTGAAAATTCAATGGATTCTATTTTACTAATATTAACTATATATGATCTATGAATTCTTATGAACATTGAAGAACCTAATTTTGATTCAATGTCTTTCATTGTTGTATGAATGATATACTTTTTGTCTATAGTGAAAAGTAAAACGTAATCTTTTAAAGCCTCAATATAAATGATATCTTCTTTATTTATTTTAATTAGCTTGTTATTCGACTTTACAAAAATTTCTTTTTTTTCTGCTTCAGAAGAGTGTTTTTTAGATAATGATGAGTTCAATAAAAATTGTTCGTGTTTATAGATAGCTAAAGTGATCTGAATACGTAAATCAATACTTTTAAAAGGTTTTACAATATATCCGTAAGAGTTTGTATACTTTGCTCTTTCTACAGTCGCTAAATCAGTATAAGCGGATAAAAATATTACAGGAAGAGAATACTTGGAATTGACATACTCTGCAAGCTCAATTCCGCTTTCATCGTTCTTTAGCATAATATCCATTAGAATTAAATCTATTTTGGAAGATACTAAGAAATTTTCAACTTCAGTTTTACAAGAAGCAATACCAACTACATCAAAATTTAATTTTTTTAAATTAAATTCAATATCATTGGCAACAATAATTTCATCTTCAACAATAAGTATTCTATTTTTCATTGGATACTGATTTTTCAATTCATTCACTGCAAATATACTTCTGTTTTCTATTTAAAATAAAAATATTCAATTATTTAAACGATTGATTTAATAAGACTTAACTTTTTTGTTGATTTAAGATAATTCTTTCATTTTTAAAAAACAAATTATCATCTAAAAGCTCTTTTTATAATAAAGAATAATTATTTATTTAAATTTTAAAAAACTTACTACTATTATTAAGGCTGTTGATATGTGTGAAAAATAGTTACTATATAGTTTGATTATTCACTTATTAAAAAATAGGTTTAGTTTACTAACAATAATAAATTTATAAAAGACTTTATTTAAGTTATTTACATCATTATTAACAAAATCTGATATATGTTGTGTGTGAATTAATAAATAGTAAAATACACCATATTTTTTGTTATTAAGCATGTGTGAATTTAAATATAACTCTATTTAACTTTACTTGTTTTATATAAATATTACTTGGTTTGGAATTATATTCATTAAATGCAAATTTTATTTTCATATTTAATTAACATTTTATTTATAAATAATGAGTTTTTATGTTTAATAACTATTTTTTTAATTATTTGATAAATAGATTATTAATTTTTATGTTTTTTAGCATTTGTCAATAACTTGCTTGATTTGTTAATATAGATTAACTTTGGTAAAAATTCTATTTATATGTTGATTCCTATAGGTTCTGATCATGCAGGTTTTGCTTTAAAAACAAAAATTATTTCTTATTTAATTGAAAAAGGGTACCAAATCGATGATAAAGGTTGCTACAATGAAGATAGTATAGATTATGCAGATTATGCTCATCCTGTGGCTTCATTGATTGAAAATAATAAAGGTATGAAAGGTATCTTATTATGCGGAAGTGGTAATGGGATTAATATGACTGCAAATAAACACCAAGGTGTTCGAAGCGCTTTATGTTGGTCTGCAGAGATAGCTAAATTAGCAAGAGAACATAATGATGCTAATATTCTTACATTGCCTGCACGTTTTTTAACTGATGAAGAAGCACTTCAAATTGTAGATGTGTTTTTTAACACTGAATTTGAGGGTGGAAGACATCAAAAAAGAATTGAAAAAATACCTTGTCTTTAGTGAAAAAATATAAAGTATACTTTTGGATATCAACAGGTTTTATTTTCTTGATGGAAGGAGTAATGCCTGCGTTAACTTCTCAAACAGAGTTAGCAAAAGAAGGAATCAGTCATTTAGGTTATCCACAATACTTTGGAAATGCGTTGGTTATTTTTAAAGTCTTAGGGGTATTGGCATTGATAATTCCTAATTTACCGAAGCGAATTAAAGAATGGGCGTATGCTGGTTTTGTTTTCGATTTTTTGTTTGCTTCTATTAGTCATGGAGTAGTAGATGGTATAAATTTTCAAACATTTCTACCATTAATTGTTCTACTAATATTAATGGTTTCTTACGTTAATTACAATAGGTTGTATACACAGCATTAATAGTTAAATAAATATGCAAACAGCGTTAGTTACAGGAGCTTCAAGCGGAATAGGTTATGAAATTGCTAAAATTCACGCTTCGCGAGGTGGTCATTTGGTAATTACTGCACGAAATGAAGCAAAGTTAAATGCTTTAAAATTAGAATTAGAAGCAAAATACACTATTTCAGTTCACATTATAGTGAAGGATTTATCGCTGAACAATGCTGCTTTAGAAATTTACAATGAACTAAAAACAAATAATATACAAATCAATTACCTTATCAATAATGCAGGGTATGGATTGTATGGTTCGTTTCAATCAACAGATTGGGAATTGGAAAGTAAAATGATTCAGTTAAATATTGTTGCTTTAACACAATTAACAAAGTTGTTTTTACCATCAATGATTGAAAATAAATTTGGTAAAATTTTAAATGTTGCTTCAACTGCTGCGTTTGTTCCAGGTCCAATGATGGCTGTATACTGTGCTACAAAACCTTATGTATTAAATTTTTCAGAAGCAATTAATAATGAAGTTAGTAAGTACGGTGTTTCTGTAACTGCACTTTGTCCAGGCGCAACAGCAACTGGATTTAGTAAAGCAGCAAATGCTGATAAAAGTGCATTATTTACTAAAACTAAATTAGCAAGTTCTTACGATGTTGCTTTATATGGATACGAAGCAATGTTGAAAGGAAAACAAGTTGCTATTCATGGATTTGTAAATAAGCTATTAGCTTTTATTGTTCGGTTAACACCAAGAAGTTTGGTGGTAAAAATTAGTAGAAAAGTGATAGAGTAAACTCAGTATTTTTCAAACCAAGAAAAATATTTACTGATAATAGTAGCTTTTTCGCTCGTAAGAAATTCTAAGTATGCTTTTGCTACGGGTGAAAACCCTTTGTTTTTTGACCAAATTAAATGCCAATTGGTTGTTATTGGTAGTCCTTTTATGTTAATAATTTTCAATTCTCCATTGTTTAATTCATTTTTGATGCCAATTAGCGGCATAATAGAAGAACCTAAACCTGCAATTATTGCTTGTTTTACGGCCTCATTAGATGTTAATTCCATTTGTTTGTTAAATACAATACCTTTATTTTCAAAGTATTGCTCCATTGTATAACGAGTTCCTGAACCGTTTTCTCTAAAGATAATTGGTAGTTCATTAAAAATAGATTCATCGTATTTTTTATTGGAGTAGATAGAATCTTTCCCTGTTACGAGATATAATTTATTTTGTAATAATTCTAAATTATTGATATTCAAATCAGTAGGTAGTATTGAAACCAAAGAAAAATCTACTTCATTTTGAATTATATTTTCGGATACTTTTGATTTATTGGTTACATCTAATTTTAAAGAAACGCCAGGATGTAATTTTATAAACTCTTTTAAAAAGAAGGGTATTACATATTTTCCAGTTGAAACAACAGAAATTTTTAATTGTCCTGTTAGTTCTCCTTTATAAACCATTGATTTATAGTTTATTTCTTCAACTTGATTTAATATTTCTTCTGCTGCAATTGCAATTTCTTTTCCAAAATCTGTAATGTATAATTGTCGGCCAATTATCTCTGTTAGAGGAATACTAAATTGATTTTGAAAATTTTTTAATTGGATAGAAACAGCTGGTTGGGTTAAATGTAGTTCTTCTGCTGCTTTAGTAATGCTTTTGGTTTGTGCAATTTTCCAAAAAATTTGCAATTGATTTAACGTATAATTCATAAAATAATTTTATGTTTTGTATTTTAAATATAAATAAAAATTATTTAATAATAACTCTGATTTTTGTAAAAAATTTTAAATGAGTTATAAATTATTGATAGACAATCTCACTAACCCAGCATTATTATTTTTTGTATTAGGTATAATTGCTGTTAAATTAAAAAGTGATTTAGAAATCCCTTCGTCTACCTCTAAATTTATTTCACTTTATCTTTTATTTTCAATAGGATTCAAAGGTGGTCAGGAGTTAGCTCATAGTAGTTTATCTACAGAAATTATTTGGATAGTTTTATTCGGAGTTTTCTCAGCCTTAATTATTCCTATATATACTTTTTTTATTTTAAAAAAGAAATTATCGAATGAGAATTCCGGCGCAATTGCAGCAGCATATGGCTCTGTGAGTGCAGTAACATTCGTAACAGCAATCGCTTTTTTAGAATTTCATAAACTTAAAGCAGATGGGTATATGGTTGCGGTTATGGCACTAATGGAAGCACCTGCGATAATTATTGGAGTTATGTTAATTCGTTTTTTTAGCTCAGAGAAAAATCATACCACAAAAATAAGAAGTCTAATATTTCATTCATTTACAAATGGAAGTGTGCTGCTTATACTGGGAAGTTTATTGATAGGTTTTGTTGCGAATGATAAAGCAGCAGAAGGAATAAAGCCTTTTACAACAGATATGTTTAAAGGTTTTCTCGCTATTTTTTTGTTGGATATGGGTATAACAAGTGGAAAAAAATTAGACGACTTTTTTAAAAATGGATGGTTTACTGCAATTTTTGCAATTGTTATTCCTTTAGTTAATGGTTCTATTGTAGCTTATTCCAGTCAATTTGTAACAGATGAAATTGGAAATAGATTTGTTTTAGCTGTATTAGCAGCAAGTGCATCCTATATTGCCGTACCAGCCGCCATGAAGATAGCGGTTCCAAAATCAAATCCAAGTATTTACCTTCCGATGACTTTGGCTATAACCTTCCCTTTTAATATTACGATAGGTATGCCTATTTATTTATCAATTATTTGGTAACTAAATGTTTTATAATATATTAAGTAAAAAAGTATGTTTGAAAACAGAAAATTAATCATTGCAACACAACATCAAAAGGATGTGATGATGGCACCTCTTTTAGAAAAAGAATTAGGTGTAATATGTTTTAAAAATAGTTTATTTGATACAGATATTTTAGGAACTTTTTCTGGTGAAATAGAAAGAAAAGAGAATGCATATTTAACGGTAAAGGAAAAATGTTTGAAAGCTATGCAGTTACATAAAACCAGTTTAGGTGTTGCTAGTGAGGGGTCTTTTGGAACTCATCCCTATGGTTTTTTTCAAAGTAACGAGGAAATAGTAGTTTTCATTGATACTGAAAATCAGTTAGAAATATATGCTTCACACTTAAGTTTAGATACAAACTTCAATGCTAAGACTATAGCTAGTTTTCAGGAGTTAAAAGATTTTGCGATTAATAGTCAATTTCCTTCCCATGGTTTAATTATTAGGGAATCAAAAGAACAATACGATCTTGTCTCAAAAGGAATTCGTTCTTGGGAAGTTTTAGAAGAAAAGTTCAATGAGTTAATGCAAAAAAATTCAAGTTGTTACATTGAAACGGATATGCGTGCAATGTATAATCCTACTAGGATGAACAACATTGAAATTGCAACGAAAAAATTACTTGATAAAATTAAATCTTTGTGTCCATCTTGTCAAACACCTGGATTTTCTATTGTAAAATCTAATCCTGGTTTACCGTGCGAACAATGTGGTTTACCAACAAATTCTATTCTAAATTATGAGTATAAATGTGTTAAATGTGAATTCATAGAAATAAAGGACCATTCGAATGAAAAAACACATGAAGACCCAACGTATTGTGGTTTTTGTAATCCTTAAACAATTAATATGCCTCAAGTAACAAAAGATATCGACACAATTGTTAATCAATTAATTAATAATGAGATAGTTGCAATCCCTACTGAAACTGTGTATGGATTAGCAGCATCAATGATGAGTACTTCTGCTATTAATAAAGTTTTTCAAGCAAAAAAAAGACCACATACAAATCCTTTAATTGTTCATATAAAAGATAAAAATGAAGTTTTAAAGTACGTAAAATCCTGTCCGGAAAAAGCTCAAATTTTAATGGAAAAATTTTGGCCAGGATCACTTACGATTCTCTTTGAAAAAAACGAAATCATTTTAGATCTCATAACTGCAGGTAGTACTTTAGTTGCATTACGTGTTCCAAATCATCCTATTACCTTACAATTGTTGCAAGAGATTGATGTTCCTTTGGTTGCTCCAAGTGCAAATCCATTTACACGTATAAGCCCCACCACTTCAAAGCATGTAATGGATTTATTTACAGATGAGTTTAACTATGTATTAGAAGGTGGTGCCTGTGAAGAAGGCATAGAGTCAACCATTATCGGTTTTGAAGAAAATCAACCTATTGTTTATCGTTTAGGTGCTATTGGAATCAATGAAATAGAAAAATACATTGGTAAAGTGTATTTAAAAAATGTAAATCAAAAATCTTTACCAGGAAATTCAAAAAAACATTATTCACCAAGAACTCGGTGTGTAATCACACAAAACATAGACAATGAAATAATTAAATACAAAAATGAAAAAATAGGGGTATTACTATATAAAAAAAGGAATTTAGCTATTTCTCCATTCAAAACGGTCGTTTTATCACCAAATGGAACTACAAAAGAGGCACTTTTTAATTTGTATGCATCGTTGCATTGGTTGGATCAAGAAGGGGTTGATATTATCATTATGGAAGAGTTTCCAAATGATGAATATGGTTTAGTAATCAATGATAGGTTACAAAGAGCTAGTAATAATTAAAAATCTAAATTATGAATCAAACGATTATAAAAAACGCAACAATTGTAAATGAAGGTAAGATAGTTGTTTCAGATGTTTTAATTGTAAATGAACGCATTGAAAAAATACAAACGACAATTTCAGTTCCAAATTTAGCAAATGTACGTGTAATTGAGGCAGATGGAAAATACTTAATACCTGGAGTCATTGACGACCAAGTTCATTTTAGAGACCCAGGATTAACCCATAAAGGGGATTTATTTACAGAGTCAAAAGCTGCCGTTATTGGTGGAGTGACTTCTTTTATGGACATGCCAAATACACTACCAAACACATTGACTTGTGAACTGTTAGAAGAAAAATATGAATTAGCTTCTTATAAATCATTGGCAAATTTTTCTTTTTTTATGGGGATTACTCAACACAATCTGGAAGAGGCGCTTCGTATTGATACATCCAAGGTTTGTGGAATTACGGACGATGGATTGTATTTTAATGCTGAAAATGGAATATTGGCCAATCATCCTGAATTTTTAGAAAAATTATTTCAAAACAGTAATTGTTTAATTGCTTTACACAGTGAAAACGAACCCTTAATTCATTCTAATTTTTCGAGTTATTATGAGCAATATGGCGCATCTATTCCGTTTGAATTTCATCCGAAAATACGTTCTCAAGAAGCGTGTGTTTCTTCCACAAAAACAGTGCTTGAAATAGCAAAAAAATGGAATACGCGCCTACATTTTTTTCATATTTCCACACTGGAAGAAGCGTTGTTATTTGACAATTCATTACCCATACATCAAAAGAAAATTACAGCAGAAGCGTGCGTTCATCATTTATGGTTTTCAGACCAAGATTATGCTCGTCTAGGCGGGTTAATAAAATGGAACCCAGCCATTAAAACCCAGGAAGACAAAGAAGGTTTATTACAGAGTTTATTGACGGATCATTTGGATTTAATTGCAACAGATCACGCGCCTCATACTTACAGTGAAAAATCAGGTAATTATAGTGAAACCCTATCAGGTGGTCCGCTAGTTCAGCATTCATTGTTAGCAATGCTTACCCTCTATAAAAACAAAAAAATTTCTCTTGAAAAAGTAGTAGAAAAAATGTGTCATGCACCTGCGATTGCATATAGGATTCAAGAAAGAGGCTTTATTCGTGAGGGTTATTTTGCTGATCTTGTTTTGTTAGATTTGGAACAGAGTACACATGTAACTCCAGAACAATTAGCTTATAAATGTCAATGGTCTCCTTTTTTAGGAGAGAACTTTAAAGCAAAAATTTTAAAAACGTTTGTAAATGGAAATTTAGTTTTCGATGAGGGAAAAGTAAATCTTATTTATAATGGTAAACGTTTAACTTTTAATCCATTAAATTAGTAAAGTGATGAAAAAATTATTTATAACAGGAATTGGAACAGACATAGGTAAAACAATAGTTTCTTCTATTATTGTTGAGGCGTTAAAAGCAGATTATTGGAAACCAATTCAATCTGGAGATTTAAGTTTTACGGATACAATGAAGGTCCAGTCGTTAATAACTAATAGTACTTCTGTCTTTCATCAAGAGAGCTATAAATTTGTAAATCCATTATCTCCTCATGCAGCTGCAGCATTAGAAGATACAAGAATTGACTTAGAAAGAATTAAATCACCAGAAACGACCAATAATTTGATTATAGAGGGTGCTGGAGGTTTATTAGTTCCTTTGAACGATAAACATTTTATTATTGATTTAATAACACATCTTGATGCTGAAGTAATACTTGTTTCTAGAAACTATTTAGGAAGTATCAACCACACATTATTGACCTATGAGGCCCTTAAACAAAGAAACATCAAAATTAAAGGATTGATTTTTAATGGGAATGAGAATTTAGCTACAGAAAACAGTATTATAAACTACACTAAACTTCCTGTTCTATTAAGTGTGAATCAAGAAACCATACTTACTAAAGAGATAGTAGCAGCGTATGCAAAGTCTTTTTTAACGAATTACAAATCAAGCTTTGTCTAATTCAGAATTGTATCGAATAAAAAAGTTCAACCAAATTAATCGTGCGCTTCTATATACGATAGTTGCCATTCCTAGAATTCCTGAAATAACTAAAATAATAAATCCTGTTGA
>CALPOI020000003.1 GCA_943325145.2 Candidatus Planktophila lacus
CGGTGTAGAATTTAACTCATCCTTTGAAAACATTTTTAAACGAAGTAACTGATTCGTTTTATTTTGATTTAAGTTGCTGATCGATCGTTCAAATGAATTCGAAATAATTTGATCTTCTTGTTGCGTTTGAACAAGGTATTGATTAGAATATGCACTAGATTGAATTGAGCCTATATCTGATGCTGTTCTATCTTTTAATTTCCAAGAGACAGACTCCCAATCTTTCACTGGACCAATGTATCCAGTTTCTTCAATTCCAGAGTTATCAAACATATACAACTGTTTCGTGACACTTAATCGCTCATGGTACGACTGAGAAATAACCTCATCAACAGAATTAGAATCACCTTTCACACAATAAAAAATAAAACTACCATTAGAATTTGAAGTGGTGATTTTTTTTGAACCAAGCCGTTTAAAAACAGAGAAAAGATCTGGATAAATAGATTTCCAGGAGTTAAAATCAGCATAAAACATACTATAAACAATCAAATGATGCCCGTCAGGAACTTTCTCATCTAACATTTTAGCTAAATTTTCTAAATTATATAAATCACCTTGTCTAAATATAAAATAACTTTCTACTCTCTGCCTACATGCACCATCATCGTTTGCGTTACCAAATCGGTGATCTGGATTTTGTCCACGATAATGCGTTCTCCATGGCTTCAATGTTTTTGGATCAATTACCGCAACATGAATTGATGGAATTGGATAACAGGCACCGTACTCCTGCATCTCATTATCAAGCAAATATTGACAATTAAAATAATCGTAATTGTTATTTGCATTATCAATGGTAATGATATCTAATTTACGCTTAATGGTATCGTACTCTCTTAATTTTGTTGAAGAAATCAAATTTAATTTAACGAAATCATTTTTCTTAAATTGTCCATAATCAGCTTGTGACCATCCTGTTTTACCTTTCAGATATCTAAAAGAACTGTTAATCCATTGTGGTGAAATTGTATCGATTGCTACTCTCCAATAATAGACAACACTATCCAAACAACGAAATGGAAGAACACCATTGGTCACACTACTTCTCCATTCATTCGGTGCCACTTCATAAGTTCCTCCTGCACCCACCACAGATGCATACCTTCTAAATGGACTAGAAAAGTTATAAACAGTATCCAATTCAAAACGGTATTTTTTTGGCTGTGCAATCGGATTTGGATTGGTCGCTTTTAAAGTAATACTGTCTTTAGGAACAATTGCAAATTCAATGGGATAAGAAGGTATTAAAGCATCTAAACTGATGTATAAAGGTTTTACAGTACGATTATTAAATGATTCATCGAATTGTTCTTCCACAAATGAAGGAACATCAACAGAAATATCAATTGCATTTAAACCAATTCCAATTGTTGGTTGAAGCGGAAATTTTACTGTGACCGTATCTTTATAACCCAATCCAGGAACACGTAAATAATAAGATGAATCCGCATCTAGATTAGGGAATTTACGACTTAATACAATTTCGAAAGTATCTTTAATCGTTTTGCCTAAATTCGTTAACACTATATTAGCAGTAATACTATCAACTCCTAAGTTGATATTTTTTGGAGTAAAAAAAACATCTTCCTCATGAATTTCAATTTCAGGTTTATCAAATGAAGTTACTTTCAAACAAGGATCTCCATTTAAGTTCATTTGATACGAAACGTATTCATCAAACAAATTATCAGACTTTTTATCTAACGCTGCAATAGCCTTCTTCATTTGAAATGCAAAACTATTCCCATAATTATCTTTTGCAATTGAAACATACAATTCTCGCATATAACGATAAAGGTATGCGTCTAAACCTACTCCAGTAGTAGCTAAAAATGCAATTGCACCAGCATTAGGAGTTGTAACAGAAATTTCAGCATACGATGGAATCGTTGTAAATAAATCTCCTGCATGGCATCCATTTCCGAGAACAAAAGGGTATTTACCTTTATTATTCCATTTACTGGGTTCATCCACTCCAATATCAAATCCTGCAGCACTCGAATGGCCAAAGAAATTCATCATTGCCACTCCTGATGATAACTTCTTTGTGATATTACTCATCTGAACAGGGTCGATTGGTGCACTTGTTTGCTTTTGAATCGACATTACGTTGGCAGAAAAATCATTTTTAGAAATAATATCCTTTAATGAATTCATGTAATTTCGAAATGTTGACTGTTGATCTAAATTACTTCCTCCAGCAAAATGTAATACATTTTTTTGCCAATCCCTATTTGATTCAGAAGACAATAAAGTAGAAAAACGTTGACTATTTTCAAATTCCTTTACTTTTTCTAAATAATTTAACAAATCTGTTTCATTGGTCACAGAAATTCTACCTGTTGGAACCAATGGTTCCCAAGCGCCATTCACTCCTGCTGTCAATGCCACATCACTTGAAGGCATACCAAATGTTGGCACCATAGAGGCAGCATAATAATCCCTATTTTGACGCATAGTACTATTATACATTGCCTTACCAATTAAAAACAAGGCCTTAGGTTTCACAATCGATTTGTCATGCATTGATTTCGCAAACCTTCGCATCGCTATGAAATGTTTTGGAACGCCTCCACCAAATTGTAAATACAATTCATCAATCAACGCAAATACGACATTGTTACTTCCCCCATCTTCAGATGTTCGATAATTAGCATAGGCCTGTGCTGCATTTTTTAATTGTTTCGGATACACCATTAAAATCGCATTCTCACTAATGATTTTCTCGAAATTTGTAAAAACACCAGTACCATTTACAGGAGTTAATAAACTTGGAATAATTAACTTACTTTCATCTAATAGTATGACATCTTGTTGGTTTCCATTTTTTGAATTCGGAAACAAAAAAGTATATTTCCCTGCCTGTTTTCTTACTTTTAAAAAGCGTGGTTGATCACCAAAAGTTAAAACAATGGGTTTATTTATTGCAGGAGCTATGACGTCGACCTTAGTAAAAGAAGCCGAGCTACTATTAGGTACACTAAACTTACCAAAAGTTTCATTAGAAAAATTCGTCAATGTTGGATAAATCAAAGATAAATAACTCATCCCTTGTCTATCAGAACCCGCACCTTGATCGTTCACAATAGACCAATTAAATACATTTCCTTTCAAAAGATCTTGAACAGGGATAGTTCTAGTAAAGGGAATATATTTATAAGAAGTAAAGATGGAATCAAAAATTACTTTGTTAGATGGTAATATCTTACATTGTAAGTGATGATTTCCTTTTCCAGAAAAAGCCGCATCAGAATAAGATGCGTTTTTCACTTCCAATCTTCCAGACGGTGCATCTGAACCAGTATATAATTGATCTAATTTGAACAATTCCAGATTTATACTGACTGGAGCGCTGACACCTTCGTAAATTGATGTCCATCCCTCACCCGGTTTGTATAATGGACTGGAAATTCCACCTACAACAATATCTCCATAATGAGAATAATTACTAATTTCTACTTTTCTCAAAAAATAGCGCGCAGACTGATAATTATCATAATTTAAATTTGTTTCAGGTTTAAACCGAAGGTTATTTGATGCATTATTCCAAGTGAAAAAATAATGGATTGTATCATTCGCAACACTATAAGCTGGATTTCCAATATCAGTTGGTTTCACATACAATAACGAATCTATCCAACCATCATTGTGTTTTGCATAAAACAAAACATAATCCCCTGAATCGATCCGATTATCACCTCCATCTTCAATATAAAGAGGTACTTCGCGCTCTCTTCCAAATAACTGAATATTTTCCGATTGAATAGTTCTTAGATTAATTCCACTTTTTGTCAGAAGGTCATAATCCATTTTGTAAACCCCCTCTTGAATTACCTTGAAAGAATAATATTTCTGTGAATAATTGATCCATTCATTTCCGTTTTTTTGTGAAAAGACACTAAACGAAACAAAAAGAATTACCGTGATAATTAAACTTTTCATTTTAAAGTACTGTTATTTTTATCAAGTTTGAACTTTAAAGAAAATACGTGAGAATATAATGCCGTAGATTGATCACCAATATCTGTAAAAGCATAATCAAGATTGATTCCATAAAAGGCAACTCCAATTCCAAGATTCGGTTGAAAAGTATATTGATTTATAAATTCATCCGTATATGCTTTTTGAATATTCCCCACCCCTGCTCTCACATAAAATAAATTTCGAAATCCAAATTCCATACCAATATGTGGGTCTATACTAACAACACCGCTTTTCATCAACACATTACGTTTACCATCGGTTGTTAGGTCCACATCTAGCTCTGTTGCAACAAAAGAACCTTTACTACCTAAAGGATAACTGAATTGTGAACCTAAAATAAATCTTGGCAATGTCAATTCTAAACCATTCGACGGAATTCTATTTCCAGTTGTTTCAAATACTTTTTTTGTTGCATCATCCAACGTAAAGATCCATGCATTGAACGTAGAGCTAACGTCTCGAGCTATTAGTCCAAATTTAAGATGCTTTTTATAATCGTATTGTAATCCTGCATCAAATCCGATACCCCAAGAGTGTGCGAAGTCACCAACTGTTCGATGTATGACCTTTACAGTACCTCCAACTCTAAGACCTTCCATACGTTTAATTCGTTCTGAATAAGAAAATCCAAAAGCATAATCAGCGGCAGAAAATAATGTTATTTTATCAAAATCTACCACCCCGTTATTATCAATCAATTGAGTCGTATTCGGAATATTATCCACTGCAAAACGAATAAAAGAAATTCCGATTGATCTGGAAGAATCTAAAGAATGTGAAGCTCCTAAATAATCGTATTTTGCAATTCCAGCAAAATATTCTGAATGCATAGCTGCAACCTCTAACCATTTATATTTCGCAGATAATCCTGCAGGATTCCAATACACACTACTCACACCTTCAGAACTCGCAACAACAGCATTGGATCGACCCAATGCTTCTGCACCAACGCCAATTTGAAGAAATTCATTGGAATATTTAGGCGCTATGGTTTGATCTTGTCCAAAAGTAGATTGACTAAATATTATTGTAAGTATTGAAATAAAAAGGAAATATTTTAGAGCTATAATTTTCATTATTTTGGTATAAAAATCGATTTTTTCTAAAAAAATTATGTTCTTTGCAATTGATTTAACTAATAGACGATAAAATTAACAAAAAGTATGTGAGTTCTATGATGGTAAAGTCTAGATATTTCCAATTTACTTAATTTATACAACATAAAAATCCGAGTGAAAAACAAAATAATCACCTACTACCCATTTTAACCCAAACTACATGAAAAAAACTCTTGCAATGTTCAACATCCCCAACTTATTTACAGCAACAAATATGTTATGTGGAGCAATTGCAATCTTACTTTCATTGACAGGACGAATTGACATTGCACCATTTGTTATTTACTTAGGAGCGGTTTTAGATTTTTTTGATGGATTTTTAGCACGTCTACTTAAACAACAAGGTGAATTGGGAAAACAAATGGATTCTCTGGCTGATATGATTACATTCGGACTTGCACCAGGAGTGATGATGATGGTATTAATCACCTATATCGTTTTTCCTAAAAGTCAAGAATTTTTAACACAAGAATTTTCCTTACAGGTTCAAATTGCACTTCAAGATTGGTTAGCTAAAGTTGGTCAACTTGGCAATTTTTCTTATACTCCTTTTGTAGCTTTGATAATTCCATTTTTTTCCTTATTTCGCTTAGCTAAATTCAATATTGATACCCGACAAACAGATTCATTCATTGGATTAAATACCCCTGCAAATACAATTTTCTTTTCTTCTATTCCGTTACTATGTAGTGCTTATTTAAACAAAGTAGGTATGAGTCATAACTTCTTAATAAACTTACTCACACTAAAAGCAATCCTACCATTAATAACTGTAATGTCCTTACTATTGATTTCAGAAATTCATTTTTTTTCTTTAAAAATTAAACACTTTAAATGGAACGGAAACCAACTGCGATTTTTATTTTTAATTACTTGTGTAGTTTTAATTTTCACCTTAGTTGTTTGGTCAATCCCAATTATTATACTTTTGTATATTGTTTTATCATTAATAGAAAATTTAATCATCAAAAATAAACCCTTATGAAATTTAAAGCGGAAATAGACGTAATGCCTTTGGATGCATTATTAGACCCTCAAGGAAAAGCAGTTAGCAACAGTATGAAAAATATAGGCCTACCTGAAGTTGGGGACGTGAGAATAGGAAGACACATCCGTTTATTTATAGACGCTGAAACGGCTGAAGAGGCAAATGAAAAAGTAGAAACTGCCTGTAAAAAATTACTTGCTAACCAAATTATGGAAAGCTACACATTCAGTTTGGAACAAGCTTAGTTCATTATATTATTTTTTATAAGCCATCTTCGGGTGGCTTTTTTTATTTGTTTTTATGATCGCAGGTAACTTTATAGGAAACACATTGTCCTTTTCAAATGGAGAAAGATTTAAAACTTTAAATCCAATGAATAATAGCTTCAATGAAATAGAACTTATTGAAGCTACTCCTGATGAAATTCAAAACACTTGTCTAATTGCTCATAAAGCATTCCCTAAATTCAATGCAACTGAACCCAAAAAAAGAGCTGAACTTCTGCTGAAAATTGCGCAATTATTGAATGAAAATTCAACAGAATTATTGCATTGGTACCAACTAGAATCAGGACTTACAGAAGAAAGAGGGAAAATTGAATTACAACGTACAATTCTACAATTGGAAGACTTTTCAAGTTTGATTTCAAAAGAAAATTGGAAAAACAGTCACGAAAAATCTGAAGGTTCTTTAAATGATTTAACTACACAATCACTAAAGAAAATAAAACAGGGAATTGGACCTGTCTTAGTATTTGGAGCAAGTAACTTTCCATTTGCATACTCCACTATTGGGGGGGATTCAGTAGCTGCATTGGCAGCAGGTTGTCCTGTAATCGTAAAAAGTCATCCATTTCATGCTGTATTAAGTTACAAAGTTGCGGAACTTGTCTTAAAAGCAGGAGAATTAACCCAAATGCCCAATGGATTTTTTTCGCATTTAAACGCATTCAATCATGAAGTAGGGAAATTATTAGTACTCCATCCAGCTATAAAAGCGATTGGATTTACGGGAAGTATCAAAGGAGGATTGGCAATACGCAAATTAAGCCAGCAACGCCCCGATGAAATCCCTGTTTTTGCTGAAATGGGAAGTTTAAATCCGATAGTACTTTTTCCTTCTGCCATAGAATCAAAAAAAGACATTCAAGAAATAACCTCAAAATTAGCGCAATCAATTACGCAAAGTTCAGGCCAATTTTGTACTAAACCGGGTGTGCTATTTTTAATTGAAAATGATTCTACTCGTGAATTTATTTTCGAATTAACCAACTGCATTCAACATTCACCGAGCTCCTCTCTCCTTCATCCAACAATCGCTGAAAACTACAATCAGTTAAGAACTCAAATAGAAAAAATACCAACTGTAACAAAAGCTACAATAGACTCTTTTTCAACCAATTCAAATGTTGGTCACCCCCAACTTTCAATAACTGACGCTTCTACCTTTCTAAAGCACTCTTTACTTCAAGAAGAAGTTTTTGGTCCACATTGTGCTTTGATATGTTGCCGTTCATTTGAAGAGTTATTCAACTGTATTACAAGACTTATGGGACAATTAACAGTTTCCATATTTAGTAAAGAAACATCATCCAAAGAATTTAGTAATCTCGTAGATTTAACAATGCAAAAAGCAGGTAGAATAATTCTAAACGGAGTTCCAACTGGAGTTCAAGTACACGCTGCAATGCAACACGGTGGGCCATTCCCTTCGAGCTCAGACACACGATTTACCGCAGTTGGCACAGACTCAATTCATCGATTTATAAGAAACGTTTGTTTACAAGGATTTGAGTAATAGGCGAAGTTAGAACTTTAATTTATTTTCATAATAATTGGTAAAACAGAAAAAATAAAATATCTTTAATGATAGAATTCATTAATTAAAATATTAAATTATGCTTCTGTTTTTACTAGCTATAGCCCCTGCACTAGCTATATGTATTTTTATTTACTGGAAAGATAAATTTGACAAAGAACCTAAAAAACTACTTATTACAAGTTTTTTTCTAGGGTCATTTTCTATAATTATCACACTGATAATAAGCTATTTTGTTCATTTTATCGATTTCAATGAAGTTAATACAAATCAAGTTTGGTCTTTAGTAAGTTGCATTCTAGGCATTGGTTTAGTTGAAGAATTTAGTAAATTCATATTTGTTCGATTTTACGCTTATAAAAAAAATGAATTCAATGAACCGTTTGATGGTATCACCTATTCCGTAATGGTAGCTATGGGATTTGCTGCCGTGGAAAACACTCTATATGTAATTGACGGAGGTGCCTCGATAGGAGTAATTAGAATGTTTACATCTGTTCCCGCACATGCAACTTTTGGAATCATTATGGGATTCTTTTTAGGACTTCAAAAAATAAACCACCAAAAAAGTTTTGGAATTATTGGACTTTTATTAGCTGCCACCTTTCACGGATTGTATGATTTTTACTTAATGAATATTAAATTCAACTATTTATATGGCTTGTACTGGTTTGTTCTCTTTTTGATTTCCATTTATCTTTCTTTCAAAGCAATAAAAATACATCAAAACCACTTAAAATAATTATGCATTTTATTTTAGTAATTATAGGTATAGGCTTGTTAATTGGACTTCTTTTTAGAAGTAAAGGTGACTCATTGTTGGATACAATTCAATCTGGTTGTGGAATTTTATTTGTACTAATAGTTTTAATTATTCTTTTTTTTATTTTCTTTTAAATTCCTTATTTCAATTTCCTTGAAAAATAAATCATTGCTTAATAAAACAATCTTCAATAAACTATATTACAACTTAAATTCCACGCTTAAAAAAAACAAAACTCAAAAGACTGTTTCCAATGCACTAACTCTTTGCTGAATTAAAAAAAACAACAACCTCATCTACAACAGTAATTCAGATAATTACTGGAACCGGTTTTAAATTTTCAATCTACCTCGATTTATAACTTTAAACAACGGTCTTCTCATCAGTTAGATTTATGCTCTACCCAAATCTGCACCAACTCAACCATCGTTTTTACTGCATTTTCCATATCTTGAACACACACATACTCATGCCTTGAATGGATTGCCATTTCACCTGTAAAAATATTTGGACACGGTAAGCCCATAAATGATAACTTAGAACCATCCGTACCACCTCTAATACTACTCACTTTTGGCGCTAAGCCAACTTTGCGCATCGCTTCAGCAGCGTACTCTGTAACAAAGGGAACTGTTGCAATTACCTCCTTCATATTGCGATATTGTTCACTAATCTCAAACGAATAAGTAACACCATTATAGTTAGAAACAATTGTTTCAACGATTGAACGTAATCGATCTTCGTGAATAGCTAAATTTGATGTGAGATGATCACGTACAATGAAATTCAATGTAGTCTCTTCCAAACCACCCTGAATAGAAGTTGGATGAACAAAACCTTCCTTTTTTTCAGTTGTCTCAGGAGACCATTCTTCTTTTGGTAAAGTATCGATAATTTCAGCTGCTACTTTTATCGAATTTACCATTTTATTTTTTGCGTAACCTGGATGAGCACTTATACCATGAATAGTAATTTTCACTGCATCTGCAGAAAATGATTCGTCCTCAATAGAACCAACAACGCCTCCATCCAATGTATACCCATAATCAGCGCCTAATTTTTCCATATTCAAATGCTCAACACCTCTTCCTACTTCTTCATCTGGGGTAAACAACAATCTGATTTTACCATGTTTCACTTCTGGATGAGAAATTAAAAAATTTGCAAAATCCATAATAATAGCAACTCCAGCTTTGTCATCCGCTCCGAGTAATGTCAAACCTGATGCTGTGACTATGTCCTCACCTATTTTTGTTTTCAAATACGGATGTTCCTCAACTGTTATTACTTGTGTCGGATCATCTGGTAGAATAATTGGAGCACCATTGAAATTTCTATGAACAATTGGTCGAACATTTGTACCACTACAATCTGGAGCAGTATCGATATGAGCACAAAAACAAATTACTGGAACAGAATCAGATGCTATATTACTTTCAATAGTTGCATACACATATCCATATTCATCCATTAAAGCATCATGAACACCCATTGCTTGCAATTCTTGAACTAAAAGTTGTGCAAGGTCTTTCTGTTTTTCTGAAGAGGGAAAACTAATTGATTCGGGATCTGCCGTCGTATCAATTTTAACGTAATCTAAAAATCGTTCTAAAACTGAAAATTTATAGTTCTTCATAAGTGCTCTATTTATCTATTGTTTTTTTTAGGTCAACTAACCTAATTCTCTGTAATTATTGAACTGAAAAATAAATTAATTCGGCCACTAAAATAGAAAAAGGTGTCCGAATATCGAACACCTTTTACCTTAATCAATTATATCGAATTAAAAAATTTCGTTTGCTGCAAAATGAAATTGACCTTCTCTTTCAGCGCTTTCATCTGAATCAGAACCGTGAACCGCATTTTTCCCTTTACTTTCTGCATACAATTTTCTAATTGTACCCTCAGCAGCTTCAGCAGGATCAGTCGCACCAATTAAAGCTCTAAAATCAGCAACTGCATTCTCTTTTTCCAAAATTGCAGCGATGATAGGTCCAGAAGTCATGTATTCTACCAACTCACCATAAAATGGGCGTGCTGCGTGTTCTACATAAAATTCTTTCGCTTGATCTTCAGACAATAAAGTATACTTCATTGCTTTAATTTTAAATCCATTACTTAAAATTAAATCAATAATTTTTCCAGCATTTCCACTTTCTAAAGCGTCTGGTTTCAACATTGTAAATGTTCTGTTTGTTGCCATCTTAATTTCTTTTTTATTTTATGCAAATATAGATAGAAATTCAAGACTCTAACTTAGCTAGCACTGAAATTCATCCACTTTGTGTACAAATCTTCTCCAAAATTGTCCTACCAAAGCAACGAAAGTTGAATTAAAAAGATTAATTTTGAAACAATACTTTTTTATTGAATAAGACTAAATTTGAAATAATTAGACTAAAGAAACCGATAGAAAAACAACAATTTACTCTGAACTTTCGTTGAAAAATAGCTATGAAAACAATTATAGATTTTTTTAAAGGACTTGACCCTGCAATGGCAGCGTTAATTGCGACATTATTTACTTGGTTTGTAACTGCTTTAGGAGCCTCTTTAGTATTTTTCTTTAAAACTATGCATCGTGCAGTTTTGGATGCAATGCTAGGATTTACTGGAGGAGTAATGGTTGCAGCAAGTTTTTGGTCACTTCTGAATCCAGCTATTGAGATGTCAGAAAAAATGTACCCTGCTTGGCCTTGGATGCCGGCTGCAGTAGGATTCTTACTCGGTGCAATGTTCCTATTCGCTCTTGATAAAGTGATGCCTCATCTCCATTTAAATTTCCAAGACAATGAAACTGAAGGTGCAAAAACTCAACTTCATAAGTCTATACTTCTTGTATTAGCAATCACATTACACAATATCCCGGAAGGTCTTGCTGTTGGTGTATTATTTGGTGCTGCTTCGCTTGGACTAGATGGCGCTACAATTCCTGCTGCGATTGCTCTCGCGATAGGTATTGGCATTCAAAATTTTCCGGAAGGTTTTGCTGTTGCTATGCCTTTACGAAGAATTGGAATGAGCCGTTGGAAAAGTTTTTGGTACGGACAATTATCTGCAATTGTTGAACCTGTAGCAGGTGTTATTGGAGCTGTAGCAGTTATTTACATGCAGCCAATTTTACCTTTTGCATTGGCCTTCGCTGCAGGTGCTATGATCTATGTAGTCGTAGAAGAAGTAATCCCTGAAACACAACGCGATAAATACACAGACATAGCGGTTTTAGGCTTTATTGGTGGTTTTCTAGTGATGATGATTCTCGATGTTGCCTTAGGTTAATGAAATGAAAAAAACTCCTTTTTTTTGCAGCTGGATATGCATCCTATTTACTGTTTTTGGTTATACTCAGACCAACGGGATAGGTTTTTCTGCTGTTGGCAAGGGGGTCGCAACAACATTTTTAACTGACTATCAATGTTTAGGAATCAATCCTTCTGCACTTGGATGGGGTACGGGATATAGTGCTAAACATTTTACTTTTGGGTCTTCTGAATTTGGATTTGGTATATCTTCTGATGTGTTAACGAAAGATAAACTATCAAATTTCATGCAAACAATTAAAAATCAAGTTTTTGGTAATACCTACACTGCATCTGACTTAGCCGCACAGAAAGCCTCTTTACTCAATTATGTGAATGCTGGAGTATCATTAGATATGACTTATAATTGGGCTGGACTTGCCTATCAATCGAAGGTTTTTGGTGGTATTGGATTTAATATTCGTGAAACTTATCAATGGTACACAAAATTAAGCGAGAACACTTCTGATGTAATTTTTAACGGGAAATATGCTTCAGTATTTGACTCCTTAAGAATAGTTAATAATGGAGATACAACTATCATTCAAAATTCAACTATCTCACATCCTGATAGCTTAAGCATGGTGATTGGTGGTTTTCTTAAAAAC
Organism: Candidatus Planktophila lacus; assembly: GCA_943325145.2. Classification (GTDB taxonomy): domain Bacteria; phylum Bacteroidota; class Bacteroidia; order Flavobacteriales_D; family Crocinitomicaceae; genus CANHVK01. Next base: position 12,582 of record CALPOI020000003.1, read on the forward strand.
CCTAATAGTTTGAACGATTTACTAAAAGGTTCACAAATAAAAATGTCTTGGGATAGAACTTACAATTTCGGATATGGAAGAAGTATTTTTGGTGTTAAAAACACATTTGAAATCTTTGCAGGAATTGGAGCCAGAATCATCAAATCTATGGCAATGTTTGACCTTGATGGAACAAAAAATAAACCTTCGCTAATTTCAGCATTTGCTCCAAGCTTTAACCTAAGTACTATCAATTCACTTAAAGGAAAAACAATTAATTTATCATCCACTGATTTTTTACCTCCAGCAATCGGAAATGGGTACTCGTTTGATTATGCAATGAGTGCCATTATTGGTGGAAAATTGAAAGTTGCTATCGCATTTAATAATATTGGATTAATTACTTATGATAAAAATGTCTATAAACTGAAAGATACATTAGTAAGTGAAGTGACTATGTCAAATTTGTATGATTTCACAACTTTAAATCCGATTGAACAATTAGTTCAAAGAGGAGGCATCGTTACTTTAGAAGGCACAAACAAATATACAATTGCAACCCCAGCAAATTTTAGACTTGGGTCTAGTTATCATTTTAAAAACAGATTAAGCATTGGAATAGATATTGTTGCACCTTTAAATTCAAATCAACCAGGAAATATTCGGAATTCTGTGATATCGATAGGTGGTGATCTTAAATTATTTAAATGGCTACAGTTAAGCCTTGGGTATTTAGGAGGTGGTGTCTATGCACACAATCTTCCTGTTGGGGTTACCTTTATTAAAAACGAAGGTAAATTTGAATGTGGAATTGCTTCTAGAGATGCAGTTTCATTTTTTAGTGACCGCTCACATTCTTTATCTATCGCATTAGGCTTTGCTCGATTTAGATTGTAAGTACTCAAAAATTTTACAGACACATGGAAAAGAATACAGGAATAAGATTAAATAAATTTATCGCAGAAAGTGGTATTTGTTCTAGAAGGGAAGCTGATAAATTCATCGAAAAAGGTACCGTTGTTATTAATGGCCGAAAAGCTGTTATTGGAGATGTAGTAAAACCAAAAGACAAAGTAACTGTTAACGGGCATAAATTAGAGCCACTTGCCGAAGAAAACAAATTATACATTGCATTCAATAAACCTGTTGGAGTCACATGTACTACAGAAGAAAGTACAAAAGGAAACATCATTGATTATGTTAACCATAGCACGCGAATTTTTAATATCGGCCGTTTAGATAAAGATTCACAAGGCCTGATTCTTTTAACCAATGACGGAGACATTGTCAACAAAATACTAAGAGCTGAAAATTCTCATCAAAAAGAATACATTGTAACAGTAGACAAACCGGTTACTCAAGAATTTATCTCAAAAATGGGAATCGGTGTTCCAATCTTAGGTGTGGTCACTAAAAAATGCACAGTAGAAATGGTTGCTCCTTTCGTTTTCAGAATCACTTTAATCCAAGGTTTAAACCGTCAAATACGTCGTATGTGTGAATACTTTGGCTATGAAGTTCGAAAACTAGAACGAACCCGAATAATGAATATTTCTTTAACTGGAATTCCTTTAGGAGAATGGAGAGATTTAACAGAGAAAGAATTAGAGGTATTATTTTCAATGTTGAAGGATGATACATCAAGTCCGAAACAGAAAACAAAAGTAACTCCCCAAAAAAAATCAAGTTCAAGCAATAGGACCAAATCCTTCAAAAAAACAACAAACAATACATCAAAAACATTTAATAAAAAATCTACATCTGCAAGAAAAAGAAAGTAAGTCGTTAAAAGCTAATTTTCATGCAATATTTCAATAAATTAAACTTTTCTTTCAGGATTGTTCTTTACAAAAGATGACCATGAATTGGAACCGTTCTTATTATGTTCTCCAATACCTTTAGAAAAATGATGACAAACTGCAACACCTAAACCATCTGTTGCATCAAGATATTTGGGCATTTCTTCAAAATTCAAAAGTGTTTGAAGCATAGCAGCTACCTGTTCCTTGGAAGCATTTCCATTCCCTGTGATTGCTTGCTTAATTCTTCGTGGAGAATATTCTTCAAAAGGCACGTTATTTCGTAAAGAGGCAGCAATAGCAACACCTTGAGCTCGACCTAACTTCAACATTGATTGAACATTTTTACCAAAAAATGGAGCTTCAATTGCCATTTCATCAGGCCGGTATTCTTGAATCAATCCATCCACACGATCAAAAATCCGTTTTAACTTGTCAGGGTGAGTAGGTAATTTAGACAAATGTATCACCCCAAAGTTTAACATTTTAATTTTTTTTCCTTGAACATGAATTATTCCATACCCCATTAAGGTTGTTCCGGGGTCAATTCCAAGAATTATTTTATCTTCAAGCATTATTTGATGAAATTTGTATAAAACTATAAAAAATAGCCGCATAATTGAACGATTCGGAAAAGTAATCGTTACACTCTTATTGCTTATTTTTTGTTTTATACAATTTTCAGCTATTGATTGGCAACAATTCAAAAAGATTCAACTTACGCAACCGTTGTATTTTATTTTCGCGCTCATTTTAATTATTTTCAATATTGGATTTGAATTCCTTAAATGGAACTTGATCGTAAATAAAGTAAAAGTAGTAACATCTACTACTGTCCGAATTTCATCATTTTTTGCTGGAACAGCAACTGCATTTATTACTCCGAATTTATTGGGGAATTTTATTGGAAGAATTTATTATTTTGAAAGAAAATACAGAGGGAAAATTATTACTCACACCCTACTTTCAAATGGTGCACAATTTATTAGTAGCATGATAGGTGGTATTATTTCAATTCTTATACTAGGGAATAAAGTTAAGATGCTCCAGTCTTTCCCATCACTATTATTTATTTTTTTTCTATTAGTGTTACTTCTAATCTATTTTGTTTTTGATAAAATCATCAAAAGCCACAAGAAATTAAATCGAATTAGTTTGACTTTACAAAACACAACACTGCTAAGAACGAAATTTATCTTATTAAGTTTGGCACGACACCTTGTTTTTACATCTCAATACGTTTGTGTTTTAGTTAGCTTTGGAGTGAATTTCGATACGGAAATTTATCTTTATATTTTTCAAATTTTCTTTTGGAGTACATTGATACCATCTATTTGGATAGGTAAATTATTTATTCGAGAATCAGTCGCGTTGTATTTACTAAGTACTATCATTTCTTCCGGGGCTATTATCATTTGCAGTGCTTTTTTAGTTTGGTGCATGAATCAAGTATTCCCTGCTTTAGTTTCGTTAATTTTCATTCGAAAAAAAAATGTGTTACATGTTTCTAATTAATTTCTTATTTCTACTACTAGGTTTTATAATTATAAGAAGTTACTGTAAAAAAGTAAAAGTGAAATCAACATATTTTGATGCAGCTCAAATAAGTGTCGTTATTCCATTTCGAAATGAGGCAAATCATCTACCTCAATTAATTTCTGCAATTCAAGACCTAAGCATTCAACCCCTAGAAATTATATGGGTTAACGACCATTCTGAAGATAATTCTTACCACCATTTACAACACCTGCCAAATCATCACAAAATCTATTCTCTCCCCACTGATGTAATAGGTAAAAAAAACGCATTAAAATATGGAATTGAGATGTCTAAAGGGAAATACATACTGACGTGGGATGCTGATATTGTTATTAATGCCAACTATTTTAAATCAATTCAAAATGAACCAATTACACCTCTATTAATACTTCCTGTACAAATGCATGGGAGAAATTGGAAAGAAGTTTTTTACGAACTAGATTATTACTTTGTCAACGCTTTAAACAAAGGTCTTTCAAGTTTACTCCAACCGTTTATTGCCAATGGCGCTAATTTATTGTTTGAAAAGGAAAAATATTTTTCTACAGCTTCCTATAGGTCCCCCCCAACAATTGCAAGTGGTGACGATATGTTTTTACTCCATGATTTTAAGCTTCAAAATTATGATTGTAGAATTTCAACTACCTCAGAACTTATAGTTGTAACTGCTGCTCCAAAAACCTTCAATGATTTTCTTCAACAACGGATTCGTTGGGCACAAAAGACACCTCAACTCAAAGACAAACATTTACGAATTGTTTCTTATTTAGGAATAACAATAATCCTACTCTACTTGGTTTTTTTATTTTCAGACAAATATCTGCTTTGTATCTTTTTGAAAATTCTGCTTGACTGTCTGATTCTTATTCCGTTTTTATTCGTTATTCAACGAAAGAATATCGTACCATTCATTCCGGTTTTTTCTATTATTCACCCTTTTTATATTCTTTATATAGGTTTAGCTGTAAAGTTTAAAAAAGTTGATTGGAAAAATAGAGCTTTGACCAAATAAAAAAGTCACCATTTCTGGTGACTCATCCAATTAAGCTATTTATAATTAAAATGGTAAATCGTCATCAGCAACAGAGGTTGTTAACTCAGGTGTAGTTCCAGTAACTGGAGTGCTAGTTGCAAAAGAAGAAGGCGCTTGATTCATTGGTGCATTTGCAGTCAAACGATCTATTCTCCACGCTTCTAACGAATTAAAATATTTTGCTTCACCTTGAGGGTTAATCCACTCACGACCTCTAATATTAAAAGAAACTTCAATTGTATCATTTACATTAACACCATCTAACAAACTGCATTTGTCTTGTGTTAATTGAAACTGGATATCTTGTGGATACATACTTGAAGTATCAGTCAATACAAACTCTCTTTTTGAAAATCTTTCGTTTACTTGTACTGTAGGATTTACTACTTTAACAGAACCTGATAATTTAAACATAATTTATTTTTTGATTTTATTTAATTATTATTAAAAGCTAGCAACGTCATCCAAGCTTCTTCCAATTTCCCTTTGGTCAAAAGCTCTTGAGCGTGTTTATGCAAAGCCAATTCTAATTGAATTGGTTCGTTATCTAAAGATACAAAATAATTATTTAATTCTACTAATTTGTATTCGTTAACATCGGTTTCATTTGGAAGTTTTTCTATTCCAGCAAGTAAGCCTAAATCATTTTTAGTTAATACAGTAGAACTAAGAATATCGGTTGGCAAACTATCAAATCCAATTCCGACAGTAGTTAATGGTTTTACGACCTCAAACATAGAGGCCTCATTCGCATGGCAATACCAATTACCACCCATTCTTGCAACAAGATTAATTTTATGTTGATCTATCAAACCATTAGCATCAAGAACATTTTCGTTGATGTGCATTTTAACAACTTCACAAATAATCAAATTCCCAGCACCACCTTCAGCACCTAATTCAATTACTTGATTCACCTTACATTCAAATTGAACTGGTGATTCAGTAACTCTTCTTGGTCGAACTAATTCTGATTCCAAAGAAGTAAATCCAGCTTTCACAAACTCATCAACCTCTGGAGCATATGGAGAACTGCTCAAACTCATTTGTTGAACAATATCATAGGTGACAATATTTATAACAACTTCAGGAACCTTTTTAACATTTTTGTAGGTATCCTTTGTTTCATTAGTTCTTCCACTGCGGGCAGGTGAAAAAATTAAAATTGGAGGATTAGCACTAAAAACATTAAAAAAACTAAAAGGTGATAAATTATGGTTTCCATTTTCATCAATGGTTGAAGCAAATGCAATAGGACGCGGACCTATAGCACCTAATAATAATTGATGTAATTTAGGAATTGGTAATTCTTTTGGATCGAGTGATAACATAACTTAAAATTGAAGAACAAAATTAAGTGATTTGAAACGAGTTTTCAATTAATTTCAAATTAATTTATGAACACTTTCTTAACCTCTCGACTAATAGAATAATTCTAAAAATCCTTTTTCTAAAGAGTCTCCATTCCCTTTATCTATAACATAATAATAGGTTCCAATTGGCAACAAATCAGAACTGCCTGGAGAAACTTGCCCTCCCCAATCGTCTTTGTATGGTTTTCCACTCTCATATACCAACCTACCCCAACGACTATAAATCAAAACTTTCACATTTGGATATTTGTCACCATACCCTAAAAACCAAGTATCATTTGCTCCATTTCCATCCGGAGTAACCAACTGACTAGGGTGGTATTCATCACATTTTAATTCATACTGACCATCAAATTTACATCCTCTTGCATCAGTAATCGTCACTGAATACATTCCAATTGGAACTCCTGCCACATCTTTTTGATTCGAACCATTTGACCAAGAGAATTGCATTGGAAGCAATGCATTCTCAACTAGTAATTCAATTCTACCATCAGATTGTTCACATTTCGGCGCAATTAGTTTTGGTGTAATTTCTAGCTGATCGATTAGAACACGTACTTTTTTTCGGTCACTGATACACTTTGTAAACAGATTTTTTTCTGAAATGTAGTAAGTGCCCGACTCTATCATTTCACTTCCATATAGAGGTCGACTACTTGTTGGCTTATCATACCAAACTGTTTTTTCTCCGAAAGGGAATAAGGTATCCACCGTTAATCCTTCGGTAAAGCAATACCTTAAAGTATCTTTTGTTACGATGGTTAACTTAGGATCATCCATCTTTACTTTCAAATAAGTACGTTCCTTACTCTCGCATCCAATTACCTGTGAGGCATAATAAGAAATTGTTGTATCAATTGGTGTAGTTAAACTCAAGGATACTCCGCCTGTTTTTTGATTGTACCATTTAATTGTACTTCCGTTGGGTTGTAAATCTGCTACTTTTGGAGATTGATTTTTACATGTATAAAAACTAGCACTTGAAATAACAGGTGGAGCTACTTGTGGTGTAAACACCTTGATTTGAAGCCTACTGCTTTCACACCCTTTGAGGGTTTGCGTACAATAATAGGTAGAACCGTCAATTGCTGCACTAATTTCTGGATTTAGAACATAACCGGATTTATCGTACCATTTTAAATTTTGACCATTCACACTTTTTAAATCGGCTAATTTGGGAGCTGAAATACAAATTGTATCCACTGAACTTCCTTCAGGTAAAGGTGTCGTTGGTTGAATTTCAAATTTTATTAAGGTAGAATCTTTGACACATCCAGGTGAGGCCCTATTTGTTAATACATACTCTCCTAGTTTTGAGTTTTTTACATTAAAAACACCTGTAAACAAATCAATATCTAAACCTTCCTTAGGAAAAACTGTTAAATTACCTATTCCACTTCCATTGGTAAGATTTGGAGCAACTACAGAATCGGTTTGACAATACACTGGTTTATAACCAACCTTCGTATCACAAGCAGGACAAGGAGGGAAAACACTTGAAAAAGTTTTTACGCAGCCATTTTTATCTACAATGTCAAACGAATATGGATACCCAACTGGTAAACCGGAGATTGTTAATATTTCGCCACTTGCAATTGAATCTTTAACTAATTTCGCTTTTTTAGGAAACATGTTCTTTATCGCATACTTCGATCCATAAAATTCAGCGTGTCCTCCATAGATTTTGACTTCTGTAGTACCATCTGAACAATATTCTGTTTTACTAGTGGTGATTTGATTAAAATAGGTTATTTTAAATGGTTTACCAGTAAATTGACACAACGGATTAATAATCGGTCTTCCGTCTTTCGTAAGGTTATCAAACATAACTGGCACATACCAAAAGGTTTGGTTTTGCGTCAAATTTTTTAGTACTGCGGAATCCAATATCGAAGAGGAATTAGAAACAATTAATGGCCCATTGATAGCACAATTATCGTTATTTATATCTGGGTTTTGAGGAGGTTGACAGCGGTACATAGCGTACCCTATTGCACTTACACTGTTTCCATCTTTTTTCGGGAAAACATTTCCTGTGGTAACGGCACGCCAAGAAGCTCCAGAACATAACAACAACTCATTATCTTTTTGAATACCATCTCCAATTAACGATAAAAAAGTAAAACCAACTCTAGGATCTTCTTGCGGGAGAGTAATTAACAATGTATCAGAACATTTATTATCAGAATCAGTCCAAACAATTTTATTAACTCCTTTGGATAAATTAAGTATTTTGGTGACATTCAACGATGGAGACTCCAATGAACCCTGTCCTGAAAGGACTGACCATTTACCATTTTTAACAGATTGTGTCTTTATTTCAGAAGCACTTAAACAGGTGTATATATCTGATGGCACTTCACAGGGTAATACAGCCTGAGCATTTAGAAAATTATTCGTTAAAGTAAAAATAAGAACTGAAAATAAAATAACCAAACGCATTCCCATACCATTAATTCGCCATTTCACTCATAAACTTAATGCGCATTAATCGAAGTTCTTCTTCCGAATAATCACCATCAAATTCTCTGTAAGCAGTCGCTAAATCGTCAGTATCTGCTTCATTAAAATAATCAAATATCTCTTCTTGATTGTCCGAATCTAAGATATCATCGATATAATAATTGATATTTACTCTCGTCCCTGAAGATACAATTGCCTCAATCTCTTCGATAATTTCTTCAAAAGATTTTCCTTGCGCTTTACCAATATCTTCTAATGGAAGCTTCCTGTCAATATTTTGGATTAATTGAACTTTAAGTCCTGATTTGTTCACTAAAGACTTAACCACTAAATCTTGTGGTCTATCAATATCGTTTTCTTCAACGTAATTTGCAATCAAATCTACAAAAGGAGCACCATATCTTGCTGCCTTACCGGTACCAACACCCTGTATATGAGTTAATTCCTCAATTGTAATTGGGTATTGAAAACACATGTCTTTTAACGAAGGCTCTTGAAATATAACAAATGGAGGTATTTTCATTTGTTTTGAAATAGACTTTCTTAAATCCATTAACATATCAAACAAAACCTCATCGAAAGCCCCTCCTTTTCCTGCGAGCGTTACATCATCATTTTCTTCTTCTCCTGTAAATACGCGTTCTTTGATAAGCATGAATGAAGTTGGTTGATCCAAGAATTTCTCTCCATCAGCAGTCAACTTTAAATTCCCGAAAGATTCAATGTCTTTTGACAACAGACCACCTACAATTGATTGACGGATTACCGCATTCCAAAAATGTTCGTCTTTTTCAGATCCTTTTCCAAAAAGAGGATTCGCATCGTGACGGTAACTTTTAATTTCTGAAGTTAAATTTCCTGCAACAAATGCACACAAATGCTTTGCTTTTTGCATTTGTTCCAATGCTCTAACCGATTGTAACAACAAATGAACATATTCTTTCCCTTCAGAACGTTCACGAGGGTGTTTACAATTATCACACATTCTCGAACAATTTGTTTCATCAAACTGTTCTCCAAAGTAATGCAATATATATTTTCTTCTACACACTGATGTTTCAGTGTAAGAAACAATTTCATGCAGTAATTGTCTTCCAATTTCTTGTTCTGAAATTGGTTTACCATGAAGGAATTTTTCTAATTTTTCAATGTCTTTATAACTATAAAAAACAACGCATTCACCCTCGCCGCCATCACGACCAGCGCGACCAGTTTCTTGGTAATAACTTTCTAATGATTTGGGTATATCGTGATGAATTACAAAGCGAACATCTGGTTTATCAATCCCCATTCCAAATGCAATCGTAGCAACAATTACTGTAATTTCATCCATCAAAAACATGTCTTGATGTTTTCCGCGAGTTGCAGCGTCTAAACCGGCATGGTATGGCAATGCATTGATTCCATTCAATTGAAGAAGTTCAGAAAGCTCTTCAACTTTTTTTCTACTCAAACAATAAATGATTCCAGCCTTTCCTTCTTTAGACCGTATGTATCTAATAATGTCTTTTTCTACATCATTTTTAGGTCTAATTTCATAATACAAATTTTCTCGATTAAACGAAGACTTATAAACAGTCGCGTCCAACATATTCAAATTTTTCTGAATGTCAATTTGTACTTTAGGTGTTGCAGTAGCCGTTAAAGCGATAATAGGAACATTTGAAATTTTCTCAAAAATATCTCTCAATCTTCTGTATTCTGGTCTGAAATCATGCCCCCATTCTGAGATACAATGCGCTTCATCAATCGCAAAAAAGGACACGTCTACTGTTGTTAAAAAATCAATGTATTCTTGCTTTGTCAATGATTCCGGAGCGACATACAATAATTTTGTAATCCCAGATTGAATATCATTTTTAACTTTTGAAATTTCAGTTTTATTTAAAGACGAATTCAATACATGGGCAATATTTTCCTCATTGCTTATCGTTCGTATTGCATCCACTTGGTTTTTCATTAAAGCAATTAGTGGGGAAACGATAATAGCTGTACCGTTAGACAATAGAGCGGGTAGTTGATAACACAAAGATTTGCCGCCACCTGTTGGCATGATAACAAAAGTGTTCTTACCGTCTAAAATATTCGTAATAATTTCTTCTTGCTTCCCTTTGAAGCTATCAAACCCGAAAAAAGTACGCAATGCACCTTTTAGATCAATTTTAACCATTTCACTAAATTAAATGAACTTATACCGCAATTTACAAAATCTTTCTCTGTTACCATCAAAAAAAATGAAATTTATTTAAAAAATACAGTTCGATTTTATACCAAAGTATTTCAATTTACAAAAAGTTGAATTACTTAAATTAGAACTTAATTTTAATAATTCAAAACGAAGAATAATAGCTTAGTGCAATTAAAAATCCTTTATTCACAGTTAAAAAACTGAAAGAAAAGCCTTTAAATAGAGCCTTTAATTTAATTTTAAGCGAAAGGGCATTAATAAATCCTAACGTTTAGCAAAAAACGGTTATGTCAAAGCTGTTACATCAATCCTTTTGCTTGTAAGTATTCCTCCAGCGATTGCTCGTCAGAAAACAACACTTCTCTCGCTTTACTTCCTTGAAACGAACCAATAATATTAAAAGCTTCTAATTGATCTACGATTCTACCAGCTCTATTGTATCCCAATTTAAGTTTTCGTTGTAACAAACTCGCGGAACCTTGCTGGTGCATTACAACTATTCTCGCAGCATCTGCAAACATCGGGTCTACATCACCTACATCTATTCCGCCGTCATCATTCCCTCCTTCTCCTGTATATTCTGGCAATAATAAAGCATCTGGATAAGCACGTTGATTCCCTATGAAAGCACAAATTTCTTCAACCTCAGGTGTATCTACAAAACCACACTGAAGTCGAATCGTATCAGATCCAGTAGAAATTAACATATCCCCTCTACCAATTAACTGATCTGCCCCAGACGTATCTAAAATTGTACGAGAATCGATTTTAGACAATACCCTAAACGCAATTCTTGCGGGGAAATTTGCCTTAATCATACCTGTGATTACATTCACAGAAGGTCGTTGAGTTGCTACGATAAGATGGATACCAATTGCTCTTGCTAACTGTGCGATACGCGCAATCGGGTGTTCAACTTCCTTCCCAGCTGTCATGATTAAATCTGCAAACTCATCAATTAAAACAACAATGTAAGGTAAATATCGGTGCCCTTTTTCTGGATTCAGTCTTCGAGCGATAAATTTAGCATTGTACTCTTTGATTGTTCTCACCTGTGCATCTTTCAATAATCCATAACGATCATCCATTTCTATACACAAAGAATTCAACGTATTAACAACTTTAGAAGTATCGGTAATAATCGCATCTTCTTCACCCGGAAGTTTCGCGAGAAAGTGTCGTTCAATACGGTTATACAATGTAAGCTCAACTTTTTTAGGATCCACCAACACAAATTTCACTTGCGCTGGGTGTTTTTTGTATAAAATAGAAACTAAAATTGCATTCAAACCAACTGATTTACCCTGACCAGTAGAACCAGCTACTAATAAGTGTGGCATTTTCGTTAAATCAAAAGTATACGTCTCATTGGTAATGGTTTTGCCTAGTACAACTGGTAACTCATAATCCGAATTCTGGAACTTTTCAGAAGCAATCAATGAGCGCATAGATACCATTTGAGGATTGCTATTTGGCACTTCAATACCAATGGTTCCTTTTCCTGGAATTGGTGCAATGATACGAATACCCAAAGCAGAAAGACTTAAAGCAATATCGTCTTCTAAATTTTTAATTTTTGAAATACGCACACCTGGAGCAGGCACAATTTCATACAACGTAACGGTTGGACCAACTGTCGCTTTGATTTTTGCTATCTCAATTTTATAATGCATTAAAGTTTCGACAATTTTATTTTTATTGTCCTCTAACTCTTGTTTGCTCACACTTACCTCATTGCCACCTCCCCAATCTCTTAACAAATCAATAGAAGGAAGTAAATACCCCGGTAAATCAAGCGTAGGATCATAATCACCGTATTCTTGACGCAAACGATCTGTTTCATTATCAGTTAACTCTTCATCATCCTCTGGGATTTCTACTAGAAACTCTTCTACTATCTCTGGCTCTTCATGTATAGGAGATTGACTTTCATTTGGTAACTCTGTCACGTAATCTGTCTCTAATGAAAATTCAGGAATCGTTACAGACTTCACCGGTTTCGTGTCAAATTCCAGTTCCGCTCCCATCGAACGAGTTTCCTCTTCTTCAATAACTTGAATAAAGGGATCTACATTATTTTCATCTTCAATAATTTCTGGTTGAATCGGTGTTAAAGGTGTATATTCAGAAATCACCTCCTCTTTAACTGTTTTATTCTCTTGAAAAATACTTTGATCTGGAACAACAGTACGTTGAATTCTTAATTCATTGACTTCACCAAATTCTTCAGGTGAATTCAACTTATCTTCTTCTTCTTCGTTTTCATCGTCTTTGCTCGCAAAGCGTTCGTATAATAGCTCCCATAGATTACCAAAATTAGGATTATGGAGACTTACTATAACAGAATATAGTGCGACCATCAACATTAAAAAAGCTCCAAAACTCCCTAACATATGGGTCAACCAATGATTGACATAAAAACCAAATGCCCCACCTACAAAATTGATGAAATTTGAAAAATAACCTAAAAACATAGAACCCCAAACCATCCATATCAAGGCTACAATTGTGGTTCTTTGAAGTGGTAACAAGACATAATTTGCTAAAAGTTTCACTCCCAAAATGAGTAAAATAAACGGGATAGCAAATGCAGCTAAACCAAACCAACGAAAAATTAAAAGATGAGAAATCCAAGCTCCAATTTTACCAATCCAATTGGCTACTTCAACCACATTGGATTCAAACATAAATTCAAAAAAGCTTTTACCAAGCACTCGGCTTTGATCTTCTTGCCAAGTAAATAAATACGAAATACATGAAAGAAAAGTGTAAAATGAAAAGAACAAAACAAACATTCCTAAAATTGTCGTGAACTTTTTGGTATTCCATCTGAACGAAAATTTCTCCATCCAAGATGCTTTTTCGTTATCGATTTTTTTATTTTTTTTCTTTGGTTTTTTCTCTGGTTCGTTAGATAAAACCTTATTATCAGGGGCAATAAATTCGTTGTCTAAAGTCATAACTCAAAATATCTTACGAAGATAAAAGGATTTATTTTCTAGAACACCTTACTCCATCAAGAAGTATGCACATTCCTATGTTAAAGAAGGAGTTATTTTGAAGGTTTTAAAATGAATTGTATCAAAAACGAAATTTTCGCTACAGCATTTTTAAACTTGAATTTTAATCAAAAAAATGGTCAGATATTTTTTATTTTTTTGGCAATGATTCTCACAGACTCAACCTGAACTAAAATCAACAAAAAAGGGTGTCTGACGTATCGGACACCCTTTGAAATTAATTTATTTTTAATTCAAATGAATTGAATTCAACTTATTATTCTTTCGATTTAGACTTTGTTTTTGGAGCATCATTCGAAGTAATCTTTACAGAAAGTTCTGTCTTACCCTCTTCTAAATCAATTGAAATCAAATCTCCTTCTTTCAAATTCGACTTGATAATCTCTTCCGCGAGCGGATCCTCAATGTATTTTTGAATCGCACGTTTCAATGGACGAGCTCCAAATTTTTCATCGTAACCTTTATCACAAATAAAATCTTTCGCTTTTTCTGTTAACTCAATTTTATAACCGAGATTATTGATACGACCATACAATTTATCTAACTCTAAGTCAATGATAAGGTGAATATCCTCACGTGTCAAAGATTTAAACATGATCATGTCATCAATACGATTCAAAAACTCTGGTGAAAATGCTTTTCTTAACGCATTTTGAATCACAACTTTCGAATTATCTTCTTTTTGATCAGACTGTGCTTTTGTACCAAATCCTACACCAGTTCCGAAATCAGCTAACTGACGCGCACCAATGTTAGATGTCATAATTAAAATTGTATTCTTGAAATCAATTTTACGCCCTAAACCATCCGTCATGTGCCCATCATCTAGAACTTGTAACAAAAGATTAAATACGTCTGGATGTGCTTTTTCAATCTCATCTAATAATATGATAGAATAAGGCTTTCTTCTAACTTTTTCTGTTAATTGCCCTCCTTCTTCGTAACCAACATATCCCGGAGGCGCTCCTACCAATCGAGAGATTGAAAATTTCTCCATGTACTCAGACATATCGATACGAATCAAAGAATCTTCTGAATCAAACAAATATTTTGAAAGTACTTTTGCTAATTGTGTTTTACCAACACCTGTTGGGCCTAAAAAGAAGAAAGAACCGATTGGTTTGTTCGGGTCTTTCAGTCCAGCTCTGTTTCGTTGAATTGCTTTCACAACTTTTTGAACTGCTTCATCTTGTCCGATTACTTTTCCTTTCAACTCATCCGCCATGTGCACCAAGCGACCACTTTCTTTTTGAGCAATTCTAGTAACAGGAACACCACACATCATTGAAACAACTTCAGCAACATGTTCTTCAGTTACCTGAACTCTATGTATTTTACTTTCTTCTTCCCATTTCTTTTTCGCAAGCTCTAATTGATCTTGCAACTTACGCTCATCGTCTCTTAATTTAGCAGCTTCTTCGTATTGCTGAGATTTAATCACTTCCGTTTTCTTCTCTTTCAACAATTCGATTTGAGCTTCAATATCAATGATATCTTGTGGTACATTGATATTTGTAATATGAACTCTTGAACCCACTTCGTCCAACGCATCAATTGCCTTATCTGGCAAATGACGATCACTAATGTAGCGGTCAGTTAATTTAACACATGCAGAAATAGCTTCTGGTGTATAGTTAACCATGTGATGATCTTCGTATTTTTCTTTGATATTATTCAAAATTTGAATCGTTTCATCTACAGTAGTAGGGTCAATGATTACTTTTTGAAAGCGACGTTCTAAAGCACCGTCTTTCTCAATGTATTGACGGTATTCATCTAACGTTGTTGCACCAATCACTTGCATTTCACCCCTGGCCAATGCAGGTTTGAACATGTTGGATGCGTCCAAAGAACCACTTGCTCCTCCAGCACCAATAATCGTATGAATCTCATCAATGAATAAAATAATGTCTGGATTTTTTTCAATTTCCGCCATTACTGCCTTCATACGTTCTTCGAACTGTCCACGGTATTTTGTACCTGCAACTAAAGAAGCTAAATCTAAAGATATAATACGTTTATTGAATAAAATACGAGAAACTTTTCTTTGTACAATTCTTAACGCAAGACCTTCAGCAATAGCACTTTTACCAACGCCAGGTTCTCCAATTAAAATTGGATTGTTCTTTTTTCTTCTTGAAAGAATTTGGCTAACACGCTCTATTTCTTTTTCACGACCAACTATAGGATCTAATCGACCCACTTCAGCCATTTTAGTTAAATCACGTCCAAAGTTATCCAACACAGGAGTCTTCGACTTTGGATCCGCAGATTTACGTTGTGCTGCTCCGAAGTTTTCCGCATCTTCATCGGATGAACCAGGGAATTCCGCTTTCGGTAATGTTTCGTTTTTCATCATCGTATCTAATTCTTCTTTAACATTTTCGTATATAATTCCATATTTATTCAATACCGCAGTTGTAACACAACTATCTTCTTTCAAAATAGAAAGCAATAAATGTTGCGTACCTATACTTGGGCTTTTAAATAATTTAGCCTCTAAAAAAGACATTTTTAAAACTCTTTCAGCTTGCTTCACCAAAGGTATATTAGCTTCACCAGGAACATTAGTAGCAACATTTTTTTTGATGCCTGCCTCAATTTCAGTTCGGATTTTAGTAATATCTAAATTAAAAGTGGACAACAATTTAATCGCTGTACCTTCCCCTTCGCGAATCATCCCTAATAAAATATGCTCAACAGCAATACTTGAACAACCCAAACGAAGCGCTTCTTCTCTACTGTAACCAATAACATCTTTCACTCTTGGAGAAAATTTCGCTTCCATATTTAAAAGTTTGCGCTAAATAAACAAATAATTAACCAAGAACAAAAATAAAACTATTAAATTGTTAATAACTTCAAAAAACCGTCAATTTTCCACAGATTTTTGTTAGTAATTCGATTTTCACGACATCAGTTCACATAAATATATTCCATATATTCGAACCTTTGTTTTAAACTACTTTATTCTAAGTAAAACCCTTTAAATTAAGCAATAAATATGGCTGATGGAGAAAAAATAATCCAGATTAATATTGAGAACGAAATGAAATCTGCTTACATTGATTATTCAATGTCTGTAATCGTTTCGCGCGCCTTACCTGATATTCGAGACGGATTTAAACCAGTACATCGTCGCGTACTTTATGGAATGCAAGATTTAGGTGTCTTTTCTAATAGACCTCACAAAAAGTCTGCAAGAATTGTTGGTGAAGTACTAGGAAAGTATCACCCACATGGTGACAGTTCTGTATACGATACCATGGTTCGTATGGCTCAACCTTGGTCACTTCGTTACCCACTTGTTGACGGTCAAGGTAACTTTGGATCTGTCGATGGGGATAGTCCTGCTGCAATGCGTTATACAGAGGCACGTCTTCGCAAGATAGCGGAAGAAATGCTAGAAGATCTTGAAAAAGAAACCATCGATTTTACCCCTAACTTCGATGATAGTTTAGTTGAGCCTTCTGTTCTACCAACAAAAATTCCTAACCTATTGGTAAATGGTGCTTCTGGAATTGCAGTAGGTATGGCAACAAACATGGCTCCACACAACTTAACCGAAGTAGTTGATGGCTGTATTGCATATGTCAACAACAAAGACATCGAGGTTGAAGAATTATTAGATTATGTTAAAGCACCAGATTTCCCGACAGGAGGAATCATTTATGGTTACGAAGGAGTTCGTGAAGCCCTTACTACTGGACGTGGAAGAATCGTTATTCGTGCGAAAGCAGAGATTGAAGAAGTTGGTGGTAGAGAACAAATCATTGTTACTGAAATTCCATACCAAGTTAACAAAGCCGAATTAATCAAAAAAGCAGCGGATTTAGTTAACGATAAAAAACTTGAAGGCATTTCTGATATTCGAGATGAATCTGATAGAAACGGAATGCGTATTGTGTTTGAATTAAAACGTGATGCCATTTCAAATGTAGTTTTAAACAAATTATACAAATTCACAGCACTACAAACTTCCTTCTCAGTAAACAACATTTGTTTAGTGAACGGACGTCCAGAAATGGTGAATTTAAAAGACTTAATTTCCAATTTCATTGAATTCAGACACGAGGTTGTTATTCGTCGAACTAAATTTGATTTACGTAAAGCCGAGGAGCGTGCTCATATCTTAGAAGGATTAATCATTGCTTCCGACAACATTGATGAAGTAATTAAAATTATTCGTGCTTCTAATAGCCCAGAAGAAGCCAGAGAAAACTTGATCACTCGTTTTAACTTGAGTGAAATTCAATCGCGTGCCATTGTTGAAATGCGTTTGAGACAATTAACAGGTCTAGAGCAAGACAAATTACGAGCTGAATATGCAGATTTAATGTTACTTATTGCTGATTTAAAAGAAATCTTGTCCAATGAGGAACGTAGAATGCAAATCATCAAAGACGAATTACAATACGTTAGAGATAAATACGGTGACGCTCGTAAATCACGCATCGAATACGCTGCAAGTGAAATGCGAATGGAAGACCTTATTCCTGATGAAGAAGTTGTAGTTACAATTTCTCATGCAGGATACATCAAAAGAACTAGTTTGAACGAATACAAAGTTCAAAACAGAGGTGGAATGGGATCGAAAGGTTCTACTACTAGAGATAAAGACTTTTTAGAGCACTTATTTGTTGCGACCAATCACAACTACTTATTAATCTTTACCGAAAAAGGAAGATGTTTTTGGATGCGTGTGTACGAAATTCCTGAAGGTAATAAAACTTCAAAAGGACGTGCAATTCAAAACCTTTTGAATATAGAACAAGACGATAAAGTAAAAGCATATGTTAAGGTTCAAGATTTGACTGACAAAGAATATGTTGAAAACAACTTTATCATCATGTGTACGAAAGAAGGAATCATCAAAAAGACTTCTTTGGAAGCGTATTCAAGACCTCGTACAAATGGTATCAATGCGATTACAATTCGTGAAAACGACGAATTATTAGAAGCTAAATTGACTGATGGAACGAATGAAATCGTTTTAGCAACTAGAAATGGTCGCGCGATTCGTTTCAACGAAGAAAAAGTTCGACCAATGGGTAGAAATGCTTCAGGTGTTAGAGGTGTAACTTTATTAGACGAGACAGACGCTGTTGTTGGTATGGTTTGTGTGAAAGACAACACTTCAACTGTATTGGTAGTTTCTGAAAAAGGATACGGTAAACGTTCGTTCTTAAATGACCCTGAAGACGGTGAACCTGTTTACAGAATTACGAATCGTGGAGGTAAAGGTGTGAAAACAATCAACGTTACTGATAAAACAGGTCCTTTAACTTCAATTAAAACAGTTACCGACGAAGATGACTTAATGATTATTACACGTTCGGGTGTTGCAATTCGTATGCACATCGATACACTTCGAGTGATGGGTAGAGCAGCACAAGGTGTTCGATTAATTAACTTGAAAGGAACTTCTGCAATCGCTGCTGTCGCTCGTGTACCAAGAAGTGAAGACGAAGATGAATTAGACGAAGAAGCAATTGCTTTAATTGATCCAAATGCTCCGTTAGATACATTGGACGATATTGTTGAGGATTCGCTTGAAGACGAAGAAGACACAACTTCAGAAGAATAAATGAATACAAATAACTAACAATGAAAGGCTATGCAACGTAACAATACGTTCATAGCCTTTTTAAATTAAAACCAAACACAATGAAAAAAAACCACTATTTTCAAACGCTCCTTTTAGGAAGTTTATTTATGACCGGGTTCTCCTTTTCACAAAAAATGAATGAAACCCAGGCTGCCATGGATTTCAAAAAATACGCAAAAGCAGCCGCAACAGGTAACATGGAAGATGCTAAATCTGCGCTTGATCGTGCGAAGTCAGCAGTAGACGCTGCAGCAGAACATCCTGAAACAAAAGAAAATTCGAAGACGAATTATTACAAAGGTGAAATCTACATGGGATTATACTCATTTACTCGTTCCAAAAATGATTTTAAAACAGCTATAGATGCTTACAAAAAGTCTCTTAATTCTGACAAAAAATTTCAAGGAGATATTCAAGAGTCTATTTTTACATATAAACGAAATTTTGATAATGCTTCATTTAAAATGTACAACGATTCTTTGTATGCAGAAGCATCCGATAATTGTTATAATTCAGTAGAATTACTTAGTGTTGTTGGACAAATAGACACCGCTGCTTTGTATTTTTCTGGAGTTGCTGCTAACCAAGGAAATCTTTCAATAATCGCTGCTGATCGTTTTAAAAAATGTGCAGATTTAGGATACAAAGCACCAACAACACACTTATTGGCATCTCAAGCTTTACGCAAAGAAAAAAAATTCAACGAAGCAAAAGAATTAATCATCAGTGGTCGTAAATCTTTTCCTAGCGACAGAGGATTACTTCTTGAATTAGTGAACACTTCTATCGAATCAGGAGACACAAAGGGTGCTGAATCTAGTTTAGTTGAAGCATTAGCTGCTGACCCTACCAACAAACAATTGTACTACGTAATTGGTACTATTTATATGGATCTAAAACAAAACGAAAAAGCAGAAGAAGCATTGAACAAAGCCATTCAATTGGATCCTGATTATGCAGATGCACAATACCAATTAGGAGCGTATTTATTAGGCGTTGCTTCAGGTATTCGCGAGGAAGCTAGCCGTTTGAAATTTGGTGATCCAACTTATGATAAATTACTTGCTAAAAGCGATGAAGTATATAAAAAAGCTTTAGTTCCATTAGAAGCATATATTTCTAAAATACCAAATGATAAAACAGTTTTAACGATTCTTTTTCAAATTCATAAAAGTTTGAAAAACACAGAAAAAGCATTGGAATTTAAGAAACGTGCGGATGCTGCACAATAGTTAACCCTGTTTTTAACTCTACCTAAGCGGATGTTTCAATGAAACATCCGCTTTTTTTTGATTAAAATTTTCTAGTTTTAATTACAGAAAAAAGAGAATACACTATCGTTTTGAAATTTTATTTCCAGAAATAGTTCGTTGTAGATTACACTTGAAACGAGTTATCTCTGGATTTCTTTTTTGTAAATGTTTTGTGCTACATTTTTCAACTCGTTCTCTCCACAAGCGATAACTGGAAAACTTCAACTCCTTCTTCATTAAAGACTTTACCCCATCTTCACGGATTCCAAATTGATTGAAGATAGCGTCAAAAGGTGTACGGTCTTCCCAAGCCATTTCTATGATTCGATCAATTTCTTCTGGAGTAAGTTGCGTTGTCATTTACACTTATTTATTGACTATAACAACATTGTTCTACTTTTGTTCAGTGTTTACATTTGTGAAACACCGATTTAATTCGGGTAAAATGAAGTTGTCCAAAAAGTGCCAAAACTTCGTTATTCTTGATTTAAAAAATGTTCATTTAGTGAGTTAATACCTGAGAATTTCGGTGCCGCATTTTTATCCTCGAATAACCAGTTTTGACAATTTTTAACCCCTTCTAACCTGAGTTCGATTATTAACAATTTAATTGTCAATAAATTAGCTTTATTTGGTTAGGAAGAGTGAAATACAATTAGTATCTTTAAATTGTTGTTTATTAATGATTTAAACTAATTTTCATGTATTTCACTCAAGATAAA
>CALPOI020000004.1 GCA_943325145.2 Candidatus Planktophila lacus
AGAAATCAACGAAACTAAATTTACCTACACTCCATCCAACCTCATCGATAGTGTATATATGTACTCAAGTGTTACACCACAAGAAATAGAATCACATAAATACATCTACGACAAAGCCAACAACCTGATGTACAAAAAAAGTTACAAAAATTCTACCTTAATTACTCAAACCGATTACATTTACAACGCAACCACTAAAATGCTCTCTTCCATTATCATTCAAGATGTTGCAACAAATTTTTTAAAAATCATCCGATTCGAAACGAGTTATTGGGAGTGAATAAGTTGGAATCTAATAATTAAACTATGAAATTAGAATTACCATTAGACGAATTAAAACAATACCTAAAATCTAGCTATAACTTAGAAATAGATTTGCATAATATTGAAGAAAATAAAATTGAAATTGATTATTATGTTTCACTGACCTTAACAGTAAAAGAAGTTAAAGATCATGAAATATTATTTCACTACAAAGTGAACGGACTATTAAATATGCTTGCGAAAGGGGCTCATTATTTTTTAGAAAAAAAGATGGAAGGAATTCCAATTGAATGGGATGCTTCCAACAATGAACTCCTTTTAGATCTTACAAAAGTAGATGCATTAAAAGATTTCTTAAAAATTCTTTCGATTTCTGATCTTAAATTTATTGATAATCAAATTGTTTTATCACTAAAAACACGCTTATAAAATGAAAATTGCTGCAAAATATAACATCTTGCAGCAATAAACATTATCCTTTTCGATAGTAGTCGTATTTTCCAGTTTTAGGGTCTCTTACTACCCCGTAGTCTTTTCCAGAAATTAAATCCTTCACAATTAAATGATCTCCACTTTCTGAATCAACCGCATTGTTTGAATCAAAAATAATTTTACCAACTTTTTGAATATTTGCAATCAATAAATCATCAATTACATTCTCGGGAAGTTCTAATTCATTTGAAATTGATTGCAATAGTTTTTTCTCGTTTGGATGTAATTTTCCATCTCTTTTCGCTAAAGCTACCATATCTGCAAAAAAGGCAATTTCAGTAGATGAATCCTCCTTAAATGATTTGTAATCAACTTTAAAAAGGGATTTAGTTTTAATCGCATGCAAAATGGTTTCTTTCGATTCCTTAGATAAATCAATATTTTCTAAAATGGTTTTCAAATAAGCAAGTTCTTTTTCATGTATTTCATTGTCAGCTAACAAGAGATTGACCATTGATTGCATCTTTAATTCATCCAATGAATTAGTTAAAGTCTCTACAATTGCTACATCATCAAAATCATCCTGAAGTTCTTCATCTGATATCTCAATCTCTTTGTTTAACATATTAACAGCATACTCGCCCAGCTTGTCAGTAGAAAACTTTGCCCAATAAGCCAAGGCAGCTGTTCCTATAAGGGGAAGCCACTTTGCAACTGTTGACTTTGCAGCACTTTGGGTGATTTTTCCTCCTGCTATAATTGCAAGTTTTTGCATTACACGTAATGAAGCTCGTTTTACGACCAATTTCGAGCCATGCATCATTGCAAGTCCAATCGCATTTGCTCCAACTCCACCCAAAAATATACCGATCATGAGGTCTTTATTCATGAATTTTTCTTTGCCATGCGCTTTACCAATATCGTAAATCATTGCTAATTGATTTCTAGAAATTGCTATTACTTCTGGAATAACTGCCAACATTCCCCAAGGTCCTGGAACTAAACTTGCTACACCTGCTATACCAGCATTCATATATGAATACCTACTTATAATATTTTCTACATTTGAAATCGTTATTTCTTCTTTATTCTCTTTATAATGCGATACTCTTTCTTCTATCACATTATCGAATAAACCCATGATTTTTTCATTCAATAAATCTTTTTTTTCTTCTACTTCAGCCTTTTCCATAATTTATAATTTAACAGTTTGATAAACTAATATAGTAAAAAATATTTAAAAGTCAATTTAATTAATCACAAAAAGGTGCCCGAAACAACTTCGAACACCTTTCCAACTCATTATTTTCAAAGGAATCACTTCACATCGAAACGATCTAAATTCATTACTTTATTCCATGCTGCGATGAAATCTTGTGTGAATTTCTCTTTCGCATCAGCGCTTGCATAGACCTCTGCCAATGCACGTAATTCAGAATTAGAACCGAAAATTAGATCTGCTCTAGAGGCAGTCCATTTTACAGCTCCTGATTTTCTGTCTTTTCCTTCAAATTCATCTTTTGAAGAATTCTTCGCAGACCATACAGTATTCATATCTAACAAATTCACGAAAAATTCATTGGATAATTTATTGGAAGAATTCATTAAGATTCCTTTTTTAGAATCGTCGTAATTGATATTTATTGCACGTAAACCTCCTAATAAAACTGTCATTTCAGGAGCAGTTAACGTAAGAAGTTGCGCTTTATCTATCAATAATTCTTCCGCTGAAATGGTATAATTCCCTTTTTGATAATTTCTAAACCCATCTGCGAGTGGTTCTAACACAGCCATAGAAACCACATCGGTTTGTTGTTGGGTAGCATCCATTCTTCCAGGAGTAAAAGGAACTGAAAACGAAAGACCTGCATTTTTTACAGCTTGTTCAATGCCCGTATTTCCAGCCAAGACAATCAAATCTGCTAAGGCAACTTTTTTGTCTTTGTTCGCTTCGTTGAAAGCGCGTTGAATTTTCTCCAAAGAACTCAAGACCTTTTCTAATTGTTTTGGATTATTGACTTCCCAATTTTTCTGAGGTTCCAAACGAATACGTGCTCCATTTGCTCCGCCTCGTTTGTCAGACCCTCTGAACGTAGAAGCAGATGCCCAAGCGGTTTCTACTAGTTCGCTGATGGATAAACCAGAAGCTAACACCTGAGCTTTTAACACCTCAATGTCTTTATTATCAATCAATTTGTGATTTACAACAGGAATTGGATCTTGCCAAATTAAATCTTCTTTTGGAACTTCAGCACCCAAATACAAAGCTCTGCAGCTGTTTCAAACTGTTTGTATTTGGCAACTGCCAAGATGTATTCACCGTGACATGGGACCAAAGGCATTGTTTTGCCACACAATCAACATTAAGTACCATGATTTCCAAGTTCGAGGAAGAAATTGGAATAAAAATCTTTGATAGAAAAAGAAAGCCTGTAGAAATCACAAAAGAAGGAGCGATTATTTTAGAACTATTAAAACACATCCAAACTTCCATCGAAGAATTGACAGAAATAACCAAAGAAATCAAAGGAGAAATCAAAGCAAACTTACGCATAGCTGCGATTCCAACCATAGCGCCATTTTTACTTCCATTATTTTTACAAAATTTTGCCGCTAAATTTCCGGAACTTCACATTGAAATCCGTGAATTAACCACGCAAGAAATTATTCAACGCCTCAAACGACGAGAATTAGACATTGGAATTTTATCTACACCCCTACAAGAAGAAGACATCATCGAACACCATTTGTACAACGAACCCTTTGTACTATTCGACACAAGCAATCGCTATAAAAAAACAAATCAAATTCATGATATTTCTGCAGAAGACTTATGGTTAATGGAAGAAGGACATTGCATGCGAACTCAAATCATGAATCTGTGTGAATTGAGTCAAAAATCCAACAATCCGATATTGAACTTCGATTTTAGAGCAGGTTCCATCGATAGTTTACTCCGATTCGTAAAAGCACATTCCGCCACTACATTACTCCCGTATTTAGCAACCCTTGAATTTTCAGAAAAAGAAAAGAAACAAGTAAAACTTATTGATTCACCTATTCCACAACGTGCAGTAGGTTTGGTCGTACATCGGTACTTTGTGAAAAAATCGGTATTGAATTTATTAAAAAATGAAATACTAGAAAAAGTGACTTCGTTATTGCCAAAAACTACGAGCAACTCCATCGAATTAGCTCCTATCTAAAGACAAAAAATAGACCGGATTTTAAGATTTCAACCATTGAAATAATCATAACAATCTAGAGAATACAGTCCTTAACAGAGGGAATAGTGAACTATTTTAATAAAATTTTGACTATTACTGTACTATTTTTATTCATTTTTCGTTTGTAGAGATACAGCATAAAACTATACCAATAGGTATGAATTGTTTTTTCATATTTATCCATTAAAAATGATTTAAATCATTGATTCTAATAAATGTGAAATTATATTTCAGTACAATGAATTAATTTTGAAATCTGTAAAAATAACATTTATATAAACAGACGGAATTAGTACTTACAAAGTTATAAAATGCACTATTTAGAAGCTAAAAAAAGGTGAAGGTGAATATCAAAAAAATGAAATATCTAATTCATTTGGTTCAATCCAAAACAACTGGAACTCCTAAAGAGTTGGCGGAAAAAATAGCTGTGTCAGAACGTATGGCCTACCATTACTTGAAACAACTGAAAGAAAAATCAAAAGCACCCATTAAATACAATTCCCACATTCAATCCTATTTCTTTTCTGAAGAAGGAAATTTAAAATGGGAATGGGAACCTGAAGATTCAGACAATTAAATTATTGAAAACATATGAACATTGACAACATCAATCAATTGATAAGTCTAATTGAAAACGAAGCGACTGGAACACCTCAAGAATTGGCTGAAAAATTAAAGGTTTCCAAGCGAATGATTCATATGTACATCGATTTACTCAAACAAGAGTTCAAAGCTCCCATCGAATACAATAAAAAGAAACAGACCTATTGTTTCTCCGAAAAAGGGACACTTAACTTAAAGTGGATTCCAGGACCAAAAAAATAAGGCGATGTTTTAAGCGATGGATCTGCATTTAGGACAAATCCCTGCTACTGTAAAATTTATCTCCTGTAACTCGTACCCTATTGGCAACTGAAACGATGGAACAATCGTTTCTAAACACGTAACAGATTTGCAAACTGTACAACTAAAATGAATGTGATTGTGTGACTCATGCACATGTTCTTTGTGGCTACATGAATGGCATGCTGCATAATTTATCACACCGTCCGTATTGACGATTTTATGAATTTTTTGTTCTTCTACCAAGCGACCTAAAACGCGATAAATCGTCACCCGATCACATAAATTATTCAATTTTTGCTGAATCTCAATGTGTGACAAAGCATGTTCAGAAGTTGAAATAAGATCAAGAATTGTTTGCTTTGCGAGTGTATTTCTGGGTTTCTTTTGCATACTGACTACGTGTGAATACAAAAGTAAGATTTTAATTAGGAAAATAAAGTTCGCATTAGACAGATACAACGTTGAACAATAAAATCTACATTTACACTGCGAGTCTAATCGAAATAAATTTAGATAAAATCCAACTGAAACTTTAATCGCACTTTACCAATACACTATTGCATGGAAAATCATACCACCACTTGGAACTGGGATCATTCCTACATTCGTTTGAACAAACTCTTATTTTCTGAAGTAACTCCAACACCTGTTCCCCAGCCTGAATTACTGATTTATAACTCAAAATTAGCATGTGAGCTAGGCTTAAAACAAAAGATTGACGAATCATTACTGGCGCAATTAGCAGGCAATTTGATGAATGAAGGTATACATCCGATTGCACAAGCATACGCAGGACATCAATTTGGCCATTTTAATATCTTGGGAGATGGAAGAGCTATTTTGTTGGGCGAGCACCTTACTCCTACAAACGAACGCTTCGACATTCAATTAAAAGGTCCGGGGAGAACACCTTATTCTCGAAATGGGGACGGTCGCGCGACCACAAGTGCTATGTTGCGAGAGTATTTGATCAGTGAGGCGATGCACGGACTACATATTCCTACTACAAGAAGTTTAGCGGTCATCAAAACTGGCGATGAAGTATATCGAGAATATGTCAGTGAAGGAGCAGTATTAACACGCGTAGCCGCAAGTCATATCCGTGTCGGCACTTTTCAATATGCTGCTAAGTATTTACCCAAAGAAGAGTTGAGTATATTTTGTAACTATGTAATTCAACGCCACTATCCAGAAGTAGCCAATGATACAAATCCACCGTTGGCATTTTTGAAAAAAGTACAAGACAAGCAAATTGATTTAATTGTAAACTGGATGCGGGTTGGATTTATTCATGGTGTCATGAATACCGATAATATGAGCATTCCTGGAGAAACGATTGATTACGGTCCATGCGCATTTATGAATACGTATCATCCTTCCACCGTATTTAGTTCGATTGATCGCAATGGACGCTATGCCTTCGGAAATCAACCATCGATTGCACAATGGAATAGTGCATGTTTGGCAAGTGCATTGATTCCAATTATTCACGAAGACAAAGAAGAGGCAGTAAAATTATGTCAGGAGGTCATCAATGAATTTCCTGTAATCTATGAACAAAGATGGGCAAAGATGATGTGTTCGAAGTTGGGAGTACTGGAAGAACAAGCAGAAGATGCTGAATTGATAAAGGAATTGCTCACATGGATGGAAGAAAATCATGCAGACTACACCAATACGTTTTTGCAATTAACTCACTCATCCGAAGATCATACTGGAATTTATGCTAGTAATGAGTTCCAATCGTGGTTTACTCATTGGAAAAAACGAATTGCAATTTACTCCATGCACGATGTGAACAAATTACTTTCTTCGTCAAATCCCAAATTTATTCCAAGAAATCATTTGGTAGAAAAAGCACTGTATCAAGCTGCTAATTTGAATGATTTTGAGCTATTTCATACATTACTGGAAGTTGTACAAACGCCCTACGATGAACATCCAAAATACGATCACTTTCAGGAACCACCGTTGGATGGAGATGTAGGATACAAAACCTATTGTGGGACGTAAAAAATTAACTGTTCTTTAAATTCATCACTTGATGAACTAACTTTCCATCGTAGGACTTCCATAATCCTTCAGCAGAATGATTCCAATAAATGGTTCCGTTTTCTTCTGCGCCATCAATTGAGGTAGCCTCAAATTCAAGTGTAAAAACACCGTCCCATTTATGATCACCTGGCTCACTTAAAACAACTTTATAATAGCCACAATAATTGGTTTCACAAGTAGCTTTTCGTTTTACATTTAATTTAGTTACAGTTCCTTGAACTGGACGTTTATTGTTACCTACAATATTGTACCCTTTTAATTGATTGCCAACTACAGATTGAATTACGATTTTAAGTTCTTTCTTTTCAATGAATCCAAGCCATTCACCTTTAAAAAATTGAAAATCATCAGAATCAACCGATTGTTTTACCACTTGAGGCTCTTTGCTAACAGTTTCATTAGAAGACTGTTGTTGCATCTCGTTAGTTAATTTTTTCTCCTCTAGTTCTAATCTCTTTTTCTCTAATTCTAATCTTTTTAATTCAAGTTCAGAAGATGGATCAGAATTAGAGCAGGAAATACTACTAAAAAATAAAACTGCAAACAGTGGTAAAAAGGAAAATTTCATAGGTTAAAATAATTAATGATTGATATATTTCAGAGGTCAAATTTAGCTAGAAAAATGATATTGAATTACGCTGTAGTAAAAAATAGGTGTTGATAATCATCTGTAAATAAAAGATTAAATTCACAATAAGTAAATCTTCATTAGAGAGTTAAACTAATGTTAATTTAATATTTTTGTAAATTAGGCATTGAAAGTCAATAGTAAAAGTAAATATGTTTAAAATTAGCCCTTTTCAAGATTTATTTATTCAACAAGAAATAAGTCATGGTACATCTGCAAACAATGTCCTTAGTGGAGAAGCGATTTTCAAAAATGTAGACTTTGAAAAACTATGTCAAAGCATCGAAAAACTATTGCAACAATCAGATTGGGCGCATTTGAACATCAATCTTGAAAAAAAAGAATGGGAGCTTTCCAACGAACTCAACGGAAAATTTCAAATTAATCAAGAAGAACCAACAGAAATATCGGTCTTTTCACACTTATGGAGCATTCGAGTAACAAACAACAACAAGGAAGTTCGATTAACCATAGACATGCACCACGCACTTGGAGACGCACATAGTTTCCAATTATTTTGGAATGGTGTCATTGGTGTCTATAACAATACTCCTTTACCAAGTTCTCCGATTCAAACAAAAGATTTCATACAAGAAGATAAACGGGAGATTACAGGGGCAATCAAAGCATTTGCAAACGAAGGTTTAGGTCCCGTTAAACGACACACCATTTCAATTCCTTCCGCACGAAAAAAGGATGCTGAAAGTGCTGCAAAAATGCAACAACTCAATCTTTCTACACTATTACTTGGTGCGCTTCAACATGTGTTAGATGAAACAGAACCAAGCTTAGACATCACCTTTCAAACAGGAATGGCTTTGCGGAACCGAACAGGAAAATACGCAAAGGAATCATTTTTAACAAGTGTGAACTTTCTTCCAATTACCCATCATGGAACCCATGAATTAAAACAATTAGAACAAGCGATTAAAAATCATTTTAGAAATCAATCTTATGCCTTATTGGATTGGTTAAAGAATGAAAACAGAACAAACGCATTTAATGTTCTATTCTCCTATCAAAAAGAAAATTACATTCAAAATGAGCAACTTTTTGAAGCAAATTTAACCTTTTTACCTCCTACGATTGATGAAACCATTTTAAGCATGCACGTGCTAGATTTTGGTACAAACGAACTAAAAATTTCATTTGATTACAGAACCGACATCGCGACTTCTATTTTTTGGAGAAAATTGATTTTTAATGTTTTAATCACAATAAATAACTTACTAAAAAATCATCCTAATTTCGTTGAATACACCGCCGCTAGCATCGCGCCATTGAATGTTGGAAGAATTGACTTTTGGAAAAAATTTGACGGCGCTGCTGACGATCAAACAGCATTGATAGTAAATAACCAAAAATATACCTTCCGAGAAATAAAACATCAACTTTCACAATTGCCTCTAATTCAAGAAGAAATAGTTCAAATTCAACCAAATCGAACATTTGAAAGCATTCTTCAACTACTTCACGCTTGGAAACAAAACAAAACAATTTGCTTCCTCTCTTTGACTGAGCCAATCGAACCAATCAAAGATTCATTGTATTTAGTAGAAACTTCTGGAAGCACCGGAATACCTAAAAAAATACTTATCACCAAAGAAGGAATTGAAAGCCTCTTGTATTCGTGGACTGAAAAATTAGCAATTACCTCATCATCCGTTCATCTTTCCATTGCTGACCAACGTTTTGATGTGTTTTTTGGGGACGTTTTTCGAAGCATACTCTCAGGAAATACATTAGTATTAGCGACGGAGGAAGAACGTCTATCTGCACTCCAATTAAAAGAGTTAATAACAAAACATAGTGTCACTCATTTTGAGACAACCCCTTCATTAATAGATCTTTTTATTCCGTATTTAAAAGAATGTACATCACTTAAATATGTGATATGCGGTTCTGAACCAATCACAAAGGAATTGTACGCGACACTGATTGAGCAAACTCCCTCTACCCTTCAATTAATAAATAGTTATGGGTTAACGGAAGTGAGTATTGACTCCGCATTGGCGCCATTGAATTCTTATGATGGCGATTACTTTCCAGTAGGATTTCCATTAGGCGATCAAACCTTTTGTATTTATTCTTCCACTAAAAAAATAATGCCAATTGGTACATGGGGAGAACTAGGAATTAGTGGGGCGTGTGTTGGTATGCCTTCACCACGAATTACCGATGACTATCAGAAAATGAATGGAGGAACATCATACACCTATTTTACAGGCGATAAAGCAATGATCCACCCTACATTCGGACTAATCATCAAGGGTCGAATCAAAGATGACTTCATTAAAATACATGGCAAAAGAATACCTGCAAAAGAGATTGAAAATCTGTTATTTAACACAACGAATGCCACCAAAATAAAAATTTTTGAACAAGAAGGTAACGCAATTTTAATTCATAATTCTACAGCATCTCCGGAACAAATAAATGAAATCATCGGTAAAAAATTCTCTCGTTACCAATGGCCAGATAAGATCATATTTATAGAACATTGGCCGGTCAATAAAAATGGTAAAATAGATGTAGAACAAATAAAACAGAAACTTGAATCATTTAAAATCGATGTTGAACAGTGGGTACCTACTCAAGAAAATGGAGAATTAATGCTTTATGAAGCCTTACTAAAAACAAAAAAATCATTTGGTGGGAAAGAGGAAAAACTAAGCTCATTTGGATGGAACAGTATCGATTTACTTTCATTTTGCAATGAACTTTCATTACTAGGATATCCTGTAAGCATTCCTAAATTTATCATGAATCCTACTATTTTTGAATTAATTTCACAAAAAAAACAGCTTGATTTAACAACAGAATCGGCGCCATCGAATGAAGAATTACACTTAGACGATAACGATTTAGACGACCTATTAAATATATTGAACAACGAATGAAATTTACGAAAGAAGATATAAAAAAAGCCTTTAAAACTACCCCTTTTGAAGAAAGTTTATTAGTGCTTCAAGCAGAAGGTAATCAATCCAATTACATTGAATATGCAGTCCTTAAACTACCTAATCAACAGTTAGGAGAAACCGAAATTAAAAACTGGATCGACAAAATAGAACGATTTCAAGATTGCTATATTTATGAGAGTCAACAACCTTTAAGACTCCGTCTTCGAACACCTTTCTATCCAATAGAAATGGAAACACAAACATCCATCCAAACTTTAGATGATTTTTTCAATTATTACAGCCAAAAAGAACTCGAATTTAACGTTCAAAAACCACCTTTATTTCATGTTTATGTTCTTCACAATGAAAAAGATACCTTTCTTGGATTAGCCTACCATCACTTATTGTTTGATGGAATATCGATTCAACTTGCATTCAGTCTTTTAGACCCAACGAAAGTGCTCTCTACGGAAGATTGGACACCCAAAATCCAAAAAGATAATGCTCAGATTCCGGTGGAATTAGCGCCCTTTCAATTAGAATCCATCTTACCACCAGCAACAACAGATGAAAAAGGATATTGGAGAGAAAAAATCTTTCATACAACTTTGAACTATGAAGATTTAATGCTCCTGTGGATTTCATTCATTCAACAAGCCAGTGGAAAAGATAAAATAGTGATCGGTGAAGTCTTTTCAGCCCGAAACAACGAAACAAAATCTGCTACAAGTTTGGGGTATTACATTCAAACATGGCCATTGGATTTTTCAGATAACATTACAAAAGAACAATTAAAAGCAGTACGTAATCAACGTATCCAAATATCTTCAGAACCAGTAAACCAATACTTTACTCCAAATTCATTTGATCATTGTTGGGTAGTTGAACCAGAAATCGCTACTGAAATTTCGTCTGAATTTTACTCAACACCCCATTATTGTCTTACAATTCGTTTTAAACAAAGTACTACTCAGGTAGAAACAGAACTGTGTTGGAATTTAGAGAAAATTAATCTTGAGGCAGCAAAAGAAATTTCATCCTCGTTTAAGAATTTTATTACCAACTCAGATGCCCCTTCAACGCCGAAAGCACCAACTTTTACACCATCGAACACAACACTCATCGAACAATGGAATGAGCTATGTTTCAAAAACCCTTCCAAAATTTGTGTTGAAGATGCCAATGGATCAACCTATACTTACAATGATTTAGAGCAATTAGCGAACCAATTGGCGAACCAACTGAACATCGCACCCAAACAATGTGTAGGAGTTCATACAAGTTATAGCGCTGTGATCATTGTAGCTTATTTAGCCATTCTGAAAAAAGGCGGTATCTATGTTCCATTGGATCCAACGGTATCCGAAGAGCGTATGAATTACATTTTGAAAGATGCTAAAATAACGGTTGTTGTTTCTGATTTACCACCTAAATTCTCAGTGGAAACGGTCGTTCCAAGCATGAAATTAAACCCTTCGCTGGATTCTGCTCCTCCAATAATTCGCTCAGAAGCGAAAGATACCTGTTACTTGATTTATACTTCAGGAACTACAGGAGCACCAAAAGGGTGTGCAGTCAACCATTATAACCTCATCAATTTATTTCAAGGTACACAAACACTTTTTCACTTTTCTAAAGAAGACCGATGGATTCTTGCGCATAGCTACGGATTCGATTTTTCTACATGGGAAATATGGGGTGCATTATTGAATGAAAATTACTTATATATTCCTGATAGAAGGGATGTACAAGACACCTTTAAATTCCATGAATTACTCGTTTCAAAAAATATCACTGTATTAAACCAAACCCCAAAATCATTTTACAACCTAATGTTGGTCGATGACTCTGGGAACGCTTTAAACAAGATCCGTTACGTGCTATTCGGTGGTGATAAGTTGTACAGCAAAAACGTTGAAAGCTGGTGTAAAAAATATCCAAAAACGCAATTAGTAAACATGTACGGAATCACTGAAACAACTGTACATGTCACTTATAAACCCATCACTTTTGAAGCACATAGCAATATTGGAATCGCTTTACCAGGCTACGAACTCTCTGTAAGAAATAAAGAGAACAACGAAATTCCCAATGGCTTCGTTGGCGAATTTTATGTAGCAGGAAATGGTGTTTGCAACGGTTATTATCTTCAACCTGAAGTAACAAGTGAAAAATTCATAGAAAACGGAACTATCTATAAATCGGGAGACTTAGGGTGGAAAATAAACAATGAATTTTACTATTTGGGAAGAAGAGATCGTCAGGTAAAAATAAGAGGATACCGTGTTGAACTCGGAGAAATTGAATTTTTACTCAAAAACAAACTTCCGTTGAATGAATTCCTTACGCTAATCACTAAAGAAGAGAAATTAATTTGTTTTTATAAAGGGGCTAACACATCCATTGATCCTGAATTTTTCAGGAATTATTTGCCTGAATATGCCATCCCTACTGCATTCATAAGGGTCGATGCATTTCCATTGAATCAAAGTGGAAAAATCGATGAAAAAAAATTGTTGCTTCACGCTGAAAATCAAATTTCTGGGAATCAAAACCTAGACCAAACAGAAGCAAAAACTCAAAATACCTTAGTAATCTTTAAGGAACTTTTAGGAAATCACGTTGATCCACAAAAAAGTTTCATCCAAAATGGAGGTGACAGTATTTCAGCTATTCGTGCGATCAATAAATTGAAACAACATCAATTAACATTAACGGTTAAAGATTTGTTTGAACCAACCCCATTGGCACAACTACGCGTTTCAGAATTGGAAACTGGAACTAAAGAAGAGAATAGTCTTGCTACTTATCAAAAAACAATTCAAAATAACGATCCATCGTTGCTATATGTTCCTTTAATTGATGCACAAACAGGCATTCTTTTTGATTGTTTAAAAGCAGAAAACAATTCAATGTATGTGGAACAATTGTCGTACGAAATTCCTTCGACTTACACCTTCGAAGAAATAAAAAATGCCTACACAGAAGTAGCAAAAAACAATCCAATTCTGAAAAGTACGTTAGCTCGTTATAACAATCACTATTACTTAAAAATTTCCAACGAAACACAGATAGAATGTACCCAATATCGGAATGAATCATTTGAAAAAATTAAAGCATTAGATCATCAAAAAGGGTTAGACCTTGAAAAAAATCTTTCAAGATTAACAGTCATCATCAATGAAAATTGCACTAACATTATTTGGACACACCACCACCTGATCTTAGATGGTTGGTCATTGAATGTATTCAGTAAGCAAATGACAGATGCACTCAATAAAAAAGCGCGTACCTATTCCGATTCATTCCTCCGATTTTGTGTCACGCAACATTCCCTTCAATCTGAATCTCGTTATTGGAGTAAATTCGCTGATAAATCAACGGTCAGTGCATTAATACCTCCATTACCTGAGCGAAATAACAGTGTTAGTTATGAAAAACATTCGCTTAAAATTCCACTTCAAGTAAAATCACAACTACAAAATTTAAACATATCCGAACATGCATTTACGTTTGCCGCTTGGAGTGCTTTTTTAGCATTGCTATTTGAGAAAGAGGAGTCAATTATTGGAAATGTGGTTTCATTGCGTGAAGACGATGAATTCGAAGCTTTGGGTATGTACATCAAAACATTGCCCTTCTATACAAAATTTGATAAGCAAGAAAACTTTGAAACATACGCTCGTTTAATTTTCAATCAATTAATTGAAGATCAATCACATAAATTTGAACCTACGACACCGTATGTCAAAGGAAATCAACTAAGTCACCTATTCGTTTTCGAGAACTATCCGATAGATCACGATGTGCTTGCAAAAGAACAAATTAAAATATTAGATTTCAAAGAAATGACTAGTGCAGGCTGGACGACCATCGTATACCCTGCTGAAGATGGATTTGAATTCTCCATTTTGTTTGACACAAAAAGCTTCGCGATAAATTATGTAAAAACACTCCTAAATCACTTTAAATCTTGGATTACAAACCTAGATTGGGAACAACCATTTACCATAAGTCTAAAACAATTACCGAGAGCAGAAAAACAAGGAAAAAACCTTTACCAACGAAAATTTACGAATACCCTACAACTCCTTAAAAAAAGTTCACAATTTCCAGCAATTGAAAAAGAAGATGGTTCCATCTCCTACGAACAACTTTGGGAAAAAGCAGAAACAATTGCTAACGCATTAAAAAAATTAGGACTTCAAAAAAATGAAGCTGTTGGAATAGATGTTACCACCACCACCGATTTCACCACCGCACTATTGGCAATTTGGACCGTAGAAGGAGTAGTTTGTTCAGTAGATAAAAGATATCCTGAAAAAAGAAAAGAAATCATTTACAAAAACGCACAATTGCGTTATGTAATTTCTACAAAGAATGGAGAAATTACAATAGAATCAAGAGAAAATAACCCGAAAATATACCTTGATAACGCTAGTTTTATTTTACATACCTCTGGTTCAACAGGTCATCCGAAAGGAGTGCTTCAAACGCATGACTGCTTAATAAACTTGATTGAATGGAATAACAGCCATTTTAATCTCTCGGAAAACGAGCGAATACTTCAATTGTCTTCATTCGGATTTGATGCCTCTTTTCATGAAATCTTATTAGCACTTAGTCTTGGTGCTACGTTGATCGAACTTCCATTGGAATCGCGACTAGATATCTACGAAATTAAAAAGTCCATCTTAACACACAATGTAACACTTGCTTGGATTCCTGCGCGTTTATTAAATGCAGTCCTTGATGTTTCTGAAGACTTCTTCAATGAATGCCATAGCTTATCAAAAATTGTTACTACAGGTGAAGCGCTAATTTTAGGAACTCCTTTAAAAAAACTAGTAGAACAAAAAAAGCTACAATTACTGAATTATTATGGACCTACAGAAACACACGTTGTGACATTTCAAGAAGTGAATCATACCAGCATAGAAACTCAACCAACGATTGGAAAAACTGTACCTAATTGCGAAGTACTATTGCTGGATGAAAATCAACACGAAGTAGTTCAAGGTCTACCAGGAGAAATCTACATTGCTGGACCTCATCTTGCACATGAATACATCAACGACTCCAAACAAACGAACGAAAAATTCATTCAAATTTCTACTAAAAGATATTATAAAACAGGAGATTGGGCGTATTTAGATAGTGATTCAAATTTCCATTTTATTGGTCGAAAAGATGACCAAGTCAAAATAAGAGGATTTAGAATTGAACCGTTAGAAATAGAACGATTGATTACAGATATAGATTCTGTTAATCAATGTTGTGTCATGGTAATAGACGAAAAAATTGCAGCTTTTATTGTATCAACGGCAAGCCTTGAAACCATTAAATCACAATGCAGTGAATACTTACCAGATTACATGCTTCCTTCTATTTGGGTAACACTTGAAGAAATTCCTTTCAATAATAACGGAAAAGCAGATCGTAACATTTTACGTTCAATTTACGAAACTCAAATTGTAGAAAATAACACGATTGAAAATACAACTATTTCCACAGAAATTTGGAAAGAAACATTAGGTCATCAGCATTTCAATAGTAACTCACCATTTGAAAGTATCGGCGGAAACTCCATTCTACTAATGAGAATGCAAGCAATCATTGAAAAAAAACAAGGAATTTTTGTTTCCATCAAAGAATTGATTCACCATAACACACCACAACTTTTAAATGAGTTACTACTTTCCAAAACACAAATAAAACCATCAGAATTTCCAAGAACATTTGTATTAAATAGTGTTCAGAAAAACATTTTACTCTCTGAACTAGGCAGCGAAAATTTTAAGAAAAGTCCGTTTGTCTTAGAATTTACACTATTCCTACAACAAGAAATCACCTTCGAATTTTGGAAAGAAAAAATTCAACTGCTGATTGAACAATTTCCACATATCGTTTATACACTTCCAAATTCCAATACTCCAGAAAATGCTGCGTGGGAATACCAACCTTTCACTGATTTACTATTTGAACCACTTTCGAATCCGATAAAATTCTCTGAGCCACTTATTCGATTTGTGTATGAAAACAATAAAAAAATTCGCTTCGAATGGCACCACATAGTGCTTGATGGATTAGGAATGAATGTCTTATTAAATACATTGATTGCAATTTTTGAAAACAGCTACAAGAAAAAGAATCTTCCGATTGAACCCTTTATTCATCCACACTTTTCAGATACAACCATCAGAATTAAACCGATGATTAAAACCGCATCGGTAAATACAATTACACTTAAAGAAACAGAACTACAGCCATTGTACAACTTTTGTAGAGATAACGAAGTTTCCATTAACAACGTACTCTATTTAAGCGTGGCATTAACACATCAGCTATCAAACATCGCCCATGCAGACATTAAAAATCATCCTGGAGTTCCCGGAATGTTTACCGAACTAACATCCCTTACCTTCAACATCCATGACACACATAAAAAAAATGCATTGCATCCTACCGAGAATAAAACTGAAGCTGAAAGCGAAGTTGTAGTGAACTTTATGGAAACCTCTCATAATGTTGATTGGGTTGAAAAAATAATTTCAACACAACCTACAATGACGAAGTACAAGTACGAATGGCAATTCATAAAATCATCCGATGAATTAGAAGTTTCGTTTTACTACAACGAACAAGATACCGACGGGAAAACGCTATTAACAAATTGGAAATCCAAATTAATGGAACTATGTTCTAATGCGGAAATGAGTGTTGAACCAACTAGTAATGACGATTTATTCGATGATTTTGACTTTTGATGGAAGACTACTTAAAAAATACAGTTGAAAAATTAGCCGTTCCATCTTTGAGGAACGCTTCTGGGGAACAATGGAATCAAGCCATGGAACTCATGGAAACACTTATTCGTGAAGCAGGTTATTCTCCTGCAACAACTTCTTGGGAAGATGAAGAAAATCGGTTCTATAAAAACTTTAGTGTCACATTTACCGGAAAAGTAAAAGAAAAACTAATATTTGGAGCTCATTACGATACATTTGAAACCACACCTGGAGCAGACGATAACGGAAGTGCCGTGGCAGTTTTATTAGGGATACTTAAAGAGCTTCCAAAAGATTACAGTACCTATTTTACAATAGAAATCATCTTTTTTAGTTGTGAAGAACCCCCTTTTTATGGAACTGATCAAATGGGAAGTGCTAAAGCAGCAGCACTTACGCACAAAAATGAGGTTGAATTAATGATTTGTTTAGAAATGGTGGGGTATTTTTCTGATGAGGAAAAAAGTCAAGAATACCCATTTTGGCCATTTAAATGGTTGTATGGAACAAAAGGAAATTTCCTACTTGGTGTTGGAAACAAAGCATCTAAAAGACAAGCTAAAAAATACTTAAACCGACTTCAACTAAATCGACCAAACTTCTATCGAAAATTAATCTTACCATTTACAATCGAAGGAATTGGATTGGATTGGTCTGACCATAGGAATTATTGGGAGAAAGAAATTCCAGCAATCATGCTCACAGATACAGCAGTATTCAGAAACAAAAATTACCATACGGAAACAGATACACCATCAACATTGGATTACCGAAGAATGGCTTATTTAGTAGAAGATCTTCGGAAATTAATGGATCAAATGGAGAAATAATTAACTGTTTTGAAAGAGGCATATCGGATTATTTGGCCATTAAAAACCTAAAACTAGTTAGATTCAAAGAAATGTTATAATAAAGAGTATACAAAAAATACACTCCCCATTTGATGATTTTTAAAAAAATAATTATATCTTAGTGACTATAATTCTTGGCAGTTAAACATCAAAATCTCGATGTGTGAGTATTATTATGTGAGAGGTAAAAATAATTATAAGTTATTTTTAATTATATTTTTTAAATATTGTGACACTATTGAGGAGTCCAGTACCATATAGTAATAAGTAATACATTCCTAAAAGCTAAATAAGCATGTAAAAAATATTAATGTTATTTATATGAAAAATAAAAGTAAAGAAGAACCTATAGCTGACAACGAAAAAGTAGATAATAAATTAAATTTAGTTTTGGTTCGTTGTGGAAAATGTGCAGGAAGAGGTAAAAGTTCTTTTGGTGGATCTACTGAAGGCGGGTATCCCTGCCCAAGCTGTAGTGGGA
Source organism: Candidatus Planktophila lacus (assembly GCA_943325145.2). GTDB lineage: Bacteria > Bacteroidota > Bacteroidia > Flavobacteriales_D > Crocinitomicaceae > CANHVK01. Next base: position 18,479 of record CALPOI020000004.1, read on the forward strand.
GAGGTGAAAAATATGTGACTAAATGTTGCGGTGAGAAACCAGAATATTGCAAATGTAACTTAAAGGTTTAATCATTACAATTTAATCTCTATGACCAATTTGAGATTGATAAAAGTTGAAATTTTAAACATTTAGGGATCAAACTTTAGAACACATCTTTTGTCTAGAGTTGTTTGATGCGTTTTTCTACCATTTAAAACTTATAAGTGGCTGTATAAAAGTAATATGGTGAAATACACTCTGATAAGAAATATTGAAAATATTTTAGTTTTAGGACAATATAAGGGATCGGAAACTTAATTTACTATAGCCATCTACAGGTTAGTTTTTAATTTCGAAACAACCCAAAACAACTTTTAAGCAATATTTTGCCTTGCCTCACAGTTTACCCCGATATCGGGTTGCAAAATAAGGCAACGTAGCCTTCACGTAAACTGTTTTGAGTTATTTTTTAAATATATTTTGTAAAATTGTGACAAAACTAAGGAGTCCAGAACCTTCTCAAAAAACAGGATCTTATGGTTATAAAAACTTGAATTCAATTATGTAAAATTAAAATACATATAGGTTCAAAGCGAACTAACCACGTAAAGAGACAAACAAAAAAAGTATAGACAAGAAAACTACTGTATAAAAACAGGGAGAATTCTGAAAATCCAAAAAAATAGGAACCAAATTTAGATTAAATAAAAATGAAAAAATTAAGTTTTGTTTTAATTATGTCAATAATGTTATCATCCTGTCTAGAAGATAATCACGAAAAAAGTCTAAATGTCATCAAGTAATCATTGGCAACCAAGAATGGAATACTGAAAACTTAAATGTTGAAACATTCCGTAATGGAGACCCAATCCCATGGGCAATAACCAATGAAGATTGGCAAGAAGCAGGTGATAGAAAACAACCTGCTTGGTGTTATTATGAGAACGACCCCAAAAATGAAGAAAAATATGGTAAATTGTATAATTGGTATGCTGTAAATGACAAAAGGGGTCTTGCGCCAAATGGTTTTCATATTCCTTCTGATAAAGAATGGCAAATTTTGATAGATTATTTAGGTGGAGAAACTGATGCCGCAGAAAAAATGAAAAAAACTAGTTATTCTGTTGCACATGGTTGGTTTTTTAACTCAGGGAAATTAACAAATATAAGTGGTTTTTCAGGAGATTATGGATTTGAAAGATATCCTGATGGAACTTTTATGTCTTTATCAGGTGGTGATAGTTATTGGTGGAGTTCTACAGAAAATAACAGTAATAATGCATGGATTAGATCTATATCCTATAATATTTGGAATAATGGAATTGACAGATACGATTCTGACAAAAAATGCGGATATTCAGTTCGTTGCATCAAAGACTAAATTTTGATTAATTATACATTTTGTTTATTTGAAATTATAACTCAAACCGATAGAGAGAGCAGCAATAAACGCGAAACATATAACGGCTAAACCACGAATAGCGATAACTTAACAACGTAATTAGCCTCTTTTGACAGATGTGACTAAGAATAAAATTATGGGTTTTTAAAAATTAAGATATATTTATTGTAAGAAGTCATTCTATTTTAGTGACCTTTTTGATCGAAATAGATTTTGAAATATAAATTTAGACTTACTGAATTTATCACTTCGGACTTAAATGAATCCAATAAAGTAAATTTTTTGATTTTATAAACTCCTTATCGACAACAAAATAAAACTTTGTAAATATAACCTAAAATTACATACCTTAAATATCCGATATAAATTTATGAAGATATCAATTATACTTTCTTTTTTGTTCATCTGTCAAAATATAATGTTTGCACAGCAAAAAGATTTACTAAAATCAAGAATAAAGGAAATAAAAAGCTCCTATGCTGAAATACAAGAAATTGGGTTAAATAATTGTAAAAATACATCTTATGTAGTATATGAAAACAATTATACCACGCAGGAAAAGATCCCATTTACTCAAACGATTAAGAACTGCAGTGTAAATGACATTTACACTGTAAAGACCGGTCAATTTAATGGAGATCACTGGTATAGTAATGTCTCAATTTATTATAAAAATGGATATATTTTTTTTATATTTGAAGAAGGTGGTGGAGAAGGTCAAAAATATGAAACAAGATACTATTGTGACTCGGAAGAAAGAATTATACAAGAATTACATAGTGAATCAGAAGGTTCGACTGATTTGAATAGTCCACAAATTGAAATTAAAGAAAATCTCCGTAAACATATCAATCAAATAATTGATCTTAAACCTTTTAATAAGATTTAAAAAGCAATATAAATAATTGAATTATAAATTTAATTATACGTAAATAAATCACTAAAAAGCAATAAAATAGAGAATCAACGGAATAATCTTTCGCTATGCCAACTGTGAAATACGATATTAATTCTGAATATGAGTACGAAAAGAAGCTCGAACTTCTTAATCTAATCAAAAAGAAACTGATATAAAATAACAAATTCAAATTTACACTTTAAAGTTACTAAAAAACAGCTGCTTTTGTATAGATTTTAGTTTGGATAATTTTTTTGTATTTTTTGTTTTTTGCAATTTAAAAAAAGATCGATATTTTCTACCAAAAATATTGTATATTCTATAATTTCATATTTAGACATATTAATTACATCACTTTCCCTACAATCTAGAAATTTCTGATTTGTATAAATATTTTCAATAAAATTTTTCTACATAAAAAACTAATAATTTCTTATATAGATTACTAAGACTTTCTTCACTTTTTAACACCTAACTAAAAATCAAGAAATTTATAACCATTTTTTCAGTTAATTATCCCCTAATTTAAGTGCATTATAACGAAACGTATAAGCTTTCAGCTGAGTTTTTTCTACTAGTTTTCAAAGAATTAGCACCATTATCGCTAAAAAAACAATTAATGAATAAAATAATAATGATAACTAACCGTTTAACATTAATAATGTTTGTATGTAATTTATGCAAAACATAAATTTTATGATCTAAAACACAAAGTTGAAAAGAGATATGGAAACAAGGGAAGAAACAGCAAAGGAGATTCATAGAATCTTAGAAAATAACGAAGGTAAATTATTTTTAGGTTTGGTTCATTATTTGTATGGACCTTTAAGAGGTTTAAATGTCTTAATTGAGAACCCAGATATTGAATCTGTGTTAGATGCTATAGAATCACAGTCAAATTCTATTCTTGTAAAGGATACATTATCAGGGATATCGCCACATGAAATGTCTAAAAGCACTCCAAAGAATATTGTTGAATTAAATTACAAAGTTTGGAGTCGTATTGGTTTACCTACTCAATTCGTCATTTTATCAGATGAAATTTTGAAAGATTGTGAAAATCCACCATCAACATACAATAGTATTGAGGAAGTAATAAAAGGTTTAGACCAAACCTTAATATTAACTTCAGGTTTACAGAAAGATGATCCTTTCTTTTTTCGTAAAGGTATAATCTAATACTCATACTATATTATTAGTTCGGATTTACACTTTGAAAGAGGTTTAGTTAAATTTAGGATATACAGTAACTTAAGCCGACAGCAATACAAATGAGAAAATCAAGATGACTAAAAGAAAAAAAATAAGCCTGACTTTATCTCTAATAATTTCAGGATTAACTGTTTATTATTTTTATCCTGAAGATAAACTTTCAGCTAATATTATAATTGATAAACTTGTAGTTTACAAATCAAAAAGACAATTGTTAGCATATTCTAACGGGAAACTTGAAAAAACTTATAAAATTTCACTTGGCAAACAACCAATCGGAGACAAAGAATTTGAAGGTGACAATAAAACTCCCGAGGGAGTTTACTTCATAAACGACAAAAATCCTAATAGCGGATATCATAAAAACTTAGGCGTTTCATATCCTAACAAAGACGATATTAAAAATGCAAAACAACTTGGAAAACCAGTTGGTGGTGACGTTAAAATACATGGGCTAAGTAACAAAACAGGATTTATTAGTAAGTTTCATCGTTGGTATGACTGGACACAAGGCTGTATTGCGGTGACTGATGTAGAAATTGACGAACTTTATAATGCAGTAAAAATTGGGGCAAAAATTGAAATTAATCCTTAACTCAATTTAGAAAACGACTTCATGCAACATACTAACTTTCGTTCTGCATAAAAATAAGCAACAAAATAGCTGTAGAGAGAAACTTGTTACATTGACTAATCTATGATTGTTTTTGATTAGTTAAAACAAGTTTGAACCAATTTTTTTAACTGATATTTAGATAATTTGAAAAAACCGAGATTTAAATTCTTATAAAACAATTATCTTTAAATAAGTCAGTTGCAAAACAAAATTGAACTTTTATCAAAAAAATTAACCCAATTATTAAATAAACTAATTGAATTGTATATTCAATAACATGAAATAACAACTACTAATGCAATCTTAAATCCTAAATTATCAACATAAAGTTTGAAATTTCATGTTACATACAAGAATATTAAATTGATCTTCTTTTGCCACATCTATCACATGAGTAGGTTAATCCACCTCTTCCGCCACATTTAGGGCATTTTTCTGTAGAAAACTGATTATCATAACACTCTGTGCATTTTCCTTTGTAAGAATCATAAGATATTTCTATGGAATTAAGCTTTTTACCACATTTAACACATTCTTGATTCATAGTAAAAAATTTAATTGGTTTTAAAAAATACAATAATTTATTTGTATGAATAAAACTTTAGCTCTAATTGGCTAAGCAAGTATTAATCATAAATAAACTCTATAATCTCTCCATTATTAATCACTTTTTGATAATTATCAGTTGTAGTCATTGATACTTTCGAAAAAAATCATATTGAATGATTATTTCTTAAACAAAGATAGTTGAAAACCACTTAAAAATCAATAATTTTTGAAGTAGAAATATCTACGATTCCAGTATATTCTTTTAGAAAATAATCATTGGCAATCAACTCAAATAGAACTTCACAGGTAAGAGTCGGATGATTGCCATCTGGGTTTCCCATTTCCGTATTTAATACGCCAGGATGTATAATATTTACAGTAAAATTGTGGTTTTCTTTTCGTAAAATTTGTGCGAAAAGAGAAAGCGATGTTTTCGAAAGACAATAGGCATATCCAGGTAAATTCTCAAATATTGAAGATGAAATATATGCTTGAGAAGAAAAGCGACTACCCACCAAAATTAATTGTTTTAAATGAGTCAATTTCCCTAGCTGAAATAATTCATGAATCAACTGTATTGGTTGCAATACATTAACAGACATCACTTGTTCCAATTCAACAGGATTCATTTCTTGAATCGTACCACCTGAATCTCCGATGGCAGCATTTAGAATTAAAACTTCCATCGTGGGCAGCGCCATTAAATTCGAATAGGAATAAATTTTTTTTTCAGGCGCACATTGACTGTGCGAAATACCGAAAACAGTAAATCTAGCATCATTTGAATGGAAGCATGCAGCTCCTAAGCCTGAAGATATACCAGTAATCGCAATTTTCATAAAATGAGTTTCTTTAGTTAGAATCTATAACTTGTAATAAATTTTCAACGCTTTCAAGACTACCTTCAATCCAATTCGGATTCGATGAAAAGTGTTCCCCAATGGCATAAAAATTTGCCCCAAGTTGAACGGTATTTTTCAATTCGTAGATTTTGTGGAAAAATCCTTTGTTGTATACCCAATAACACCCATTAAATTTCGAATCATTGTAATCTTGAATTACAATTTCTTTAATATCGTCATGACCAAAATATGTATGCAAGCGATCACATACTTCAGAATGCTCCCAAACCTTCGTTAAAGAAAGCAAATACCACTCAAAAACTGTTGCACTGTGTTTGATGATTCTGAATGGCTCATCGGTTAGAATATAATCCTCGAAATTAGTCGATAAAAGACCTTCTTTTAAAGTAAAATATCCTTTTATACATTTTCCATAGCCTCCAAATGTCAAATATTTTTCTAGTTTTTGCTGGATTTGTGATGGTAGTTGTATGTTTTGAAAACTCGTCAAACTACTAGTAACAACTACATTTTCAGCAGTATACAATTGAGAAGTTGCATGTACTTTAAATCCTAAATCAGAAGATTCGATACAAGTTACTTTTTGATTGAATTCAATCGCTAAATCGTATTTCTCAATAAGTGCCTTAACAATCCCTAACATCCCATTTTTTAAACGGAAAACTTTACCTTCAGTATCCGTCATATTGGACAAATAGCAAAAAGCAGCTTCGTACAAAGTTGTTTGATCTAATAGTAAGTCAATGTCACCTAGAAAGTACAATTTAGTTGGTTCGAAAGGAATGCCTTTATCACCCAACCATGTTTTGAATAAAATGGAGTCCCAATCTATCGGTTGTAGACGTTCAAAATCGGTTAAATTATGTATTCCATTGTGAATTAAAAATAAATTTAACTCATTCAACGGATCAACTTCTTCAAATTGAGTGACTAAATCTTCTACATCCGAATAAAAAGTGTCTTTCCAAAAAATAGATGCAGTAGCATTTACCTGTTCTGTAAGCTCTAAATTTAACCCTTCCACTAAACGCAATGCGCGCGTATGCGCACTCAATAAACGAGCAGCACCTAATTCAATGGAAAAATCTGAGATAAATTTAGACTGAATTCTTCCTCCAGGTTCATCAGCACTTTCCAATAACACAAAAGGAATCGATCGTTTTTTTAGCGCTGCAGCCAAAGCAATTCCACTGATACCAGCTCCCAGAATTAAAAATGGTGTTGTTTTCAATTTATTCTTGATTTTTAAAGTTTAAAAGTATAAGTTTGCTTTGACATTTTTATGAAAATATTCGCTTATTATTATCCGGGGTATTATAATGACAATTACAGGCTTACCGGGACAGAATGGAACAGTGTAAAATCTTGTGAAGCAAGATCAAACCATCATTATCAACCCAGAGTGCCGCTCGACGGGTACTATGATCAATCACAATTTGACGTTGCTAAAAAACAAATCTTAACAGCTATTAATTATGGAATAGATGGCTTTATGGTGTGTTGCTATTGGGATTTTGAAACGCAGGAACCAATAATGGATGAGCCATTAAAACAGCTACTTAAAGCATCCGAGGGATTAGATTTTGAGATTAATCTTATGTGGGTATTACGTTTGCCACACAAAGAATTACCCATTTCCTTTGGGAATTTCGGGAAATATTCCAACCATCCTTGGTTCATTAAAAGGATTCAATCCTATAAGTACGATCAACAATTTATTGACTACATTCAACACATCGCTCAACACCCCAACTATCGAAAAGACAGTCTAGGGAAACCACTACTTCAAGTGTATTCCGTTTCAGAAATTGTGGATGATTCAATGGAAGCAATGCAACAAGTAAGTCGGGACTTGAACACATTTCATTTACAGGGTATCTGTGGAAGAAATGATGATTGGATTTCAAATTCAGCAGAAATTGGTCTTGACAGTATTTCAAGCTATGTAACACTCGTTGATTTTAACAGTAAAAAAAATCTCCTCTTACACAAAGAATGTGTGGAAGATCAAAAAAATGTGTGGAAACATATTCTAGCACAAACAACAGTCCCTTTTTACCCAAGTATTTCAAGTGGTTGGGATGCTTCTGCGCGTGGTTCATTTGTAAAAGGGTTTAAAGTCAATAAATTTCCATGGGCTCCAATAGTAAAAAATGCAAATCCAACAGATTTTTTTACTAATTTAGAGTTAGTTAAATCCTATTTTCCGCTTGAGGAACTAGAAATTCATATTGCAAGTTGGAACGAATGGAGTGAAGGACACTATATTGAAGCCGATGAAAAATTTGGATACGGTTTTTTAGAGGCTGTCAAAGAATTTAAATCACGTTATACCTCAAAATAAATACAATTGTAATTTTTGAAAATTAATACTCAATGAAACCAACCATAGATCATTTTAAAAAAGAAGGTTATTATCATGGAAAATCCTATTTCAATATCCCTCAGATTGAAGAATTACACACCGAATTTAATTACCATTTTGAAGAGAAAATAAAACGTTTTAATGAACGTTTTGAAGGAAATCAAACAAACTATGGTGCCAATCATGATATTAATCGTTGGAACATGTTGCTTCCAAGTGACTCTCAACTTTTAAGTTCAGGATTTTATGCAGAACCAGCAATAATGGAAATTCTCCATGAAGTGTTTCATACCGATTTTTCTTTGGTCTTTTTTTCCTCTGACATTGCTGCACCAGGTTCAAAATTTCAACAAATTCATCAAGATGGAAATGATTTTGCAGTTGCATTAAATATTCCATTGATTGACTCAGATGAGGTAAATGGAGCCACTCAAGTGTTTCCAAAAACACATTTAGTGAGCGAAAATGCTGTTTTTACAAACGATTCAAATGAATTCACAGACGATGAGATTATAGAAAGGGCCAATCAACAGACACCTGTTTACTTAAACGTAACGAAAGGAGATTTTACACTGCGTGATCTTCGACTGATACATAGAGGTACTCCAAATAATAGTGCAGCCATTCGTCCTTATCTTTCTGCAATCTATCTGCCCGTTGAAAACAATGAAGCGCCTACTTTTGAAACCATTGAAAAAGGGCTTGAAGTGTTTAAAAAATTTAAACAAGAAGCATTTCCAACTGGAAGAGTAGATTTAATTGACTACGCAAATACATTTGGAAGATTGGTCATGGGAATGTCTAATTCAGATAGAATCCACCGACCTATTTCAAAAAAAATAAGCGATCAATTATCTGAACAGGCACTTTACTGCTTAAGATTTTCAAAATTTGAAGATGCAACATTGAACAACAAGATAGTGAGAACCATAGAAAGTAGTCAAGCGCTTGAAAATGAAATTTCTAATGCTTTAATCGAATTTGAAGCACTTAAAAATTCACCTACCACGACGCATTAAACAAACCATTTTCATGAGTAGAATTAACTTTCTCAACAACTTAGCGAGCACAAAAGTCAACTATAATTTAGGGGCTGGCATTCCTCCATTGGTAATGTATCCAGAAATACATTTAACGGAATGCATGGAGATTTTTAAACAAAACTTTCCAACAGTTGATTTACTTCAATACCATCAAACAGAGGGATTAATTACAGAAATCGCCGCTGAAACTTTTTTAAAAAATGAAAATATAAAAGTAGCTCCAAATCAAATTATGATTACAAATGGAGTACAAGAAGCCATTTTTTTAACATTAATCGCATTTAAAGACCAACCTATTTATTGCCTTGATCCTTATTACCCAGGTCTCGTAGATGCAGCAATAGCCCTAAATTGTCGCTTAATTTTTATCAACGAGGAAACGAAATGGGAACAAATAGAGAACATTGAAAAAGGAGCACTACTCTACCTATCAGCAGATTTTTCAAACCCAACAGGTCAAACTCTTACACTTGAAGAACGTAAAAAATTGGTGAATTTTGCTGAAAAAAATGGCTGGTACATCTTTGATGATGCGACTTACAGAGAATTTTACATCGATGAAAAAATAAACACATTGTACTCTCTTTTAAGTGAGAATGTCATTCACGCGACTTCGTTTTCAAAGCTTTTAGCGCCAGGATTAAGAACAGGATTTGTCTATTTTCCTGCTGAAATGAAATCAAAACTAACACAAATAAAATCAGTCAATAGCCTTAATAATTCGGGGATAACACAATCCATTATTGCTGGATGGTTACTGAAAAATGAATTTGATCTTACTGCACAATTAAGTGAATTAAAAAGTCGTTTACTTGCAAACAAACATATCATAACAACAATCAACCCTTCTTATACAGGTGGATTTTTTACTTCTTTCACCTTGCCTAATAAAGAAATTGATTATAATTGGTGCAATCAACTTTTACAAACTCATAGCATTGCTGTATGCCCAATGAGAATGTTTTCAGAGTCAAGTAACTATAATGATGCCATGCGATTATGCATCTCGAACATACAACCAAATGATTTACAAATAGTTATAAATACTTTAGAATCGATATAACCATGAAAAACAAAGAAATCAACTGTCTATATACAGAAATTTATGTTGGAATGGGTAAAATGGTGGCTTGGTGGCATGAATATACGCTTGGTTTCACCTTAAGAGGAACAAGGGAAGCGATGGGTCGTTACGGGATGGAAATCACCTATTGGTTGCAACAGGGAGAATGTAACCTATTAATAACAGCTGCACTTGAACCAGCTGCACACGACATCGTTTCATTTATTGACAGACATGGAAACTCCATTAAACGATTTGCAATTGAAGTAGCTGATATTCAAGAAACCCTAGAACATTTAAAAGAAAAAAAAGCGTTGTTTGTTGGAAATGGTATTGAATGGATAAATAACACACCGGAACAATGCGGAATCATTCGATGTAAGTTATTTGACGACAACGAAATTGTATTTATTCAACGTGTAGATTGCGAACACCCACTGCCAGGATTTAAAGTGATAGATTCATTCAAACATGATTCTAAAATTAATAAAATAGATCACTTTGCTTCTGTAGTTCGAACAAATGAATCGGATTATTGGAACAATTATTTAATTGATTTACTGGATTTAGAGCATATTCAGACGATAGGAGAAGAATTCTTCGCTAATTTAACTACAGGAATGAAAATGAATGTGTTATCGTCTAAAAACGGGGGGTTTAATAAGGTGATAGTAGAACCTTTGCCTGAAAAATCAACGAAATCGCAAGTAGATATTTTTCTTCAACATCATTTTGGAAATGGTATCCAACACCTCGCTTTTGAAGTGAATGATTTAATTCAAATCGTCTCCGAATTCACATCAAAAGGAATAAAATTTACACCTGTTCCAGAAAAATATTACGAAGAACTAAAAAAAGAAGCCATCGATTTGCCAATTGATTTGCTCAGAAAAGCAAATATCTTATGCGAAATAGATGGCGATAAACTTTTATTACAAGTTTTTACAGAACCTATTGGAGATCGCCCTACGCTATTTTATGAATTCATTCAACGCGTAAATGACTTCAACGGATTTGGTTCAAACAATGTGAAGCAATTATTTCAATCACTTGAATTGCAATTGGATGGAAAACTTTAAAATAGCAGATCACTCAGGCTTAACGATTGAAACTAAGCACTATTATAAACCAGCAAACACTTCTGATTTAACTGACTTTTTAACGAAAAACCCAACATTAAAACTTAGAATTGGTGGTGGATTAACTGGAGTGAGTGGTGGTGCAGTTCCATACGAAAATGAACATTTCATCGACTTAAAGGCATTTAACAAGTTACATTGGGAAGATAAAAATGCCGGAATAGTTCGTGCAGAAGCTGGAGTTACGATGAAACAAATTCAAGAATTTGTAGAAACAGAAGGTTGGTTTTTTCCAATTATGCCAGGTATGCCATTTGCCACTATTGGTGGTTTAGTTGCATGCAATGGCGGAGGTCCGATGTCTTTGAAATATGGCAAAATTGGGAATTATGTGTTAGGTCTTGAGCTTGTCATAGCAAATGGAGAACGAATAAATGTAGGTGGAACTCTCACAAAAAACTCCGAAGGGATCGACTTTACGAAACTATTTGTGGGCTCCGAAGGCACGCTAGGTATTATTACGAGTGTATTCCTTCAATGTGTTCCAAAAATTCAAAAAATTTATTATTACAGGATTGCCGCAGATTCATTTGAAGAAATAGTAGACCTTATCCCAACGTTATTAAAATATGCTCCCTATTTACTCGAAACAGCAGAAAAAGAAGCGCTTAAATTCACCTCAAAAGTAAATGAAAGTGTTATTTGGTTAGCGGTTAATTCATCGTTACAACTTTCATTCAGTACAAATTATAGAATTTCTGAACACGATCAAGAAATTATGAGTGAACGCTTTCAAATAGGACACTCACTTCAAAAATACAAGCCATTTATCGATTTAGATGTTTCATTTCCGATGAATACATCAAAAAAAGCGGTGATGGAGTTAAAACAATTATTGATGCACAACCAACTTGAAAACATTGTATTTGGTCACGGTGGAAATGGAAACTGGCACATTCATGTTTTCTTCAACAATGATCAAGAGAAATGGGAACAATGCCAACAAGAATTTGATGAAATAATTATTGAAAATAAAGGAGTTATTAGTGGTGAACATGGTATTGGACGTATCCATAAAGAACGCTTCGTACGGAAAAGTCAACCTTTTCAAAAAGAGATCTATACCGCTTTAAAACAACAACTCGATCCAAATAACAGATTTCCGTCGTTGTACTAACGCCGAACCATAAAAGATTACTTCCAAAGATAAATTTGTGATTATATTTTATTAAATTAGTGATTAATTTAGAAATTGGACTTACTAAAAAAGAGCAGATATTTTACAGCTTAAAAGAATCATAGATATAAAAATGCTAAAAGAAACTACTACTTCAGAACTCATACAAAATTATACTACGTATGGTTTTGCGGTATTAAACACATTATTAGAGGACCAAGATTTGCCGAATTTCGAACTTTTGAAACTTGAAAATAGTGCCCTATTCTATGAGAAAGACGATACGACATTAAGATCTTTATACCATCTACAAAATTCGAAGCACTTCAATGAATGGCTCGTAAAACAAACTTGGTTAAAAGCAATTGTTGCACCTTTTTTAGGACCTGACTTTTACCTACATCAAACCAAAATAAATATAAAAAATCAAGATACATGTTCCATTTGGCCTTTTCATCGAGATTTTCCTTTTTGGAATGTCTTCGACCATATTCCATCGAACAAAATGATGAATATTGCCATTTTTTTAGACGATGTAAATGCTGGTTCAGGCGAACTGATTGTAATACCTGGAAGTCATACTGAATTTTTAGAAAGAGAAGAGCAAAACAAGTCAACAGAATACTCAATTGACGGAAGTGCATCAAGTGATTTACTCTTCAATTTCACAGACCTAGAAATTGAATCCTTTAAAAATAAAATGGGCTCACAAAACATTGTAGGACCAAAAGGGACAGTACTGGCATTTGACGCAAACTTAATTCATGGATCTGGAAATTCTCTCAAGAATCAAAGTAGAAAGTTACTTATTTTAACCTTTAATAGTTGTGAAAATCTTCCAACTGCTGTATCTGAACGACCAGAATACCTTTGTTCGAAAGACCACCGACCAATTGTATGGAGATAACAAAGGATATAGAACTTATTCCAGAACGGTTAATTGAAAACATTGAATTTTTAAATGACTATTTTAAGCGTCATAACGTTCAATGGACATTTGTTGCAAAACTATTTCACGAATATTCTGTTGATTTTATGAAAGAACTCATCAAAATAGTACCCGTTGAAAGTATTGCCCTATACAATTTAAACCAACTTGAAGCGATAAAAAATTTTAAACCATCTCTTGAAACATGGTTCATTAATTATGAGGGCATCGAGATAGGAGCTCCCTTCATTGATGTGAATCTCACGCATAATCCAACAAATATAGATAAGAGTACGTGTTTAATGGTGACGCTTGAAGAAGATCGTTACGGGGTTCCTGGGGAAGAGGTGGAAGAATTGATTCGGTCAAATCAAATAACTAAAACAGGCGCTTACTTTGACTGTAGCAGACCTCCTGAAATTGATTTGTTAAAAAAATGGTCAACCTATGATTTTCAAGAAAACACACTGAAGACAATGGGTACTTCCTCCGCATTTTCAATGATTGAAACCATTAAAGCGTATGGAGGAAATCATTTTAGAATCGGTGAGACTGCATTTTTTGGAAAAGAAATCAATACACAACAAAACATCAAAGGACTGCGACAAGATGTTTTTGCATCGCGGAAAAAAATTAATTATCATATCATCGAAAATAAAATTAGCCATGAGAATAATTGAAAATTTCATTACAGAGGAATTTATCAGTGAAGTTGTAACAATGAACAAAGAATTATTGTACGAAAATGTGTGGAAATCGAATTTGGGTTGGCAAGACTCTATCATTTCTCCTAGTGGAGTGGTTTTAATTCGCGACTTAAATGAACAACAAGTCAACCTGCTTAAAGCATACATAACCGAAAAACTACTTCCCTCTGTTGATGATAAAATCATAGAATTAGAAGCACAAGCCTATGTTTGGCACAACCTTAGTTTCATCCCATGGCATAGCGACAAAGAAGAAGAAGATCAAACAAGGTATGCTGCAACACTTTTCTTAAACCAAGAATGGGAAGCCGATTGGGGAGGTTTATTTTTATATAAAATTGATGAAAAAATCTACGGCGAAGCTCCTGCATACAATAAACT